>CAZIKJ010000470.1:0-2977 GCA_964539685.1 uncultured Pelistega sp. | reverse complement strand
TGCGTCAAAATGCAAAGTTTGTGAAAATCACATCTGCCGGTATGTCTGAGTCTCACGTGCATGATGTAACCATCACCAAAGAAGCGCCAAACTACCGTAGGGGCTAACTTTCGCTGATTGTTTACTCTAAAAAAGCCGTCACATTGAGGACGGCTTTTATTTGAAAACACTACTAAATATTAACCAACGCGATAGTTTGGCGCTTCTTTGGTAATCGTCACATCATGGACATGTGATTCAGACATACCTGCTGCAGTAATTTTGACGAATTTCGCATTTTGACGAAGATCGTTAATGGTTGCAGAACCTGTATAACCCATTGAGGAACGTAAACCACCCATCATCTGATGCACGATATTACCCATTGGGCCTTTGTACGGTACGCGACCTTCAATACCTTCTGGCACCAGTTTTTCAGCACCGGCTTTAGAGTCCTGGAAGTAACGGTCAGCAGAGCCAGTCGCACCAGCCATCGCACCCAAAGAACCCATACCACGGTAAGCTTTGTAGTAACGACCCTGGAAGAATTCAACTTCGCCTGGTGCTTCTTCAGTACCAGCAAACATACCGCCCATCATACATGCATAAGCACCAGCGGCTAAGGCTTTAGATACGTCGCCTGAAAAGCGAATACCGCCATCAGCAATTAATGGCACGCCTGTGCCTTCTAGAGCTTTAGCGACATCAGAAATTGCCGTAATCTGTGGTACACCTACCCCTGCAATAATACGTGTGGTACAAATTGAGCCTGGACCAATACCGACTTTAACGCCATCAGCACCTGCTTCAACTAGGGCTAATGCCGCTTCGCCTGTAGCGATATTGCCACCAATAACTTCAACTTTAGGGAAATTCTGTTTCACCCAACGTACGCGATCAAGTACGCCTTGTGAGTGACCATGTGCAGTGTCTACAATGATCACGTCAACGCCCGCAGCCACCAATTTCGCAACGCGCTCTTCAGTGCCTTCACCCACACCAACAGCAGCACCAACGCGTAACTGACCTAAGGCGTCTTTATTCGCATTCGGGTGTTCGGTATTCTTGTAGATATCTTTAACGGTTGCTAGACCACGCAACTCAAATTCATCATTCACGATCAACACGCGCTCTAGGCGGTGCTTGTGCATGAGGGTCTGTGCTTCTTCAAGCGTACCACCTTCGTGCATGGTGACTAGACGTTCTTTCGGGGTCATCACGTTAGCGATGCGCTCATCTAAGCGCTCTTCAAAACGAAGGTCACGGTTAGTAACAATACCAACTAATTTACCATTCTCAACAACGGGTAAACCAGAAATGCCATTGGCTTTCTGTAAGGCAACCGCTTCACGCACTGTTGTGCTTGGGGTCACGCTCACTGGATCAATAACAATACCGAATTCATGACGCTTCACGCGTGCAACCTCAGTTGCTTGCTCATCAGCAGTCATGTTCTTATGAATAATACCAATCCCGCCCTCTTGGGCTAAAGCAATCGCTAAGCGAGACTCAGTCACCGTATCCATCGCTGCCGAAACAAGCGGGATATTCAAGGAAATATTGCGGGTTAATTGGGTTTTAAGAGACGTGTCGCGTGGCAACACATTGGAATACGCTGGTACCAATAATACATCATCAAAGGTAAGCGCTTTTTGGATTAAACGCATGAAAGTAGCTCCAGGCAAAAAACGATTATACGCCTGTTACACCTATTTATCAATACCTTAGGCTCAGGCTATCGTCAAAAATGATACAAAAATCCTTCACTCAAGCACTATCCATTAAGCTCAGACCTTCGTGCAAAACATACAAAAAAGCCTTTGCTAAATTATTATCTCTAGCAAAGGCTTATGAACAATTACTTCATAAAGACGCGTGCATTCATAAACATACGCATCCATGGTGAATAATCACCACCCTCGTCCACTTCGCCCCAACGCTCTGGCGACCAAGACATCATCACATTGCGTGTAACACGCTCAGGGTGTGGCATCATAATGGTGAAGCGACCATCTTGGGTCGTCACGCCAGCAATACCGTGAATACTACCATTAGGGTTGTATGGATAGTTCTCGGTGATCATGCCGCTATTATTCACATAACGCACAGCCGTTGTCACTTCGTTCAAATCGCCCTGCTGTGTGAAGTTCGCATAGCCTTCACCATGCGCCACAGCGATAGGAAGCTGAGCGCCTTCCATACCTTGGAAGAAGATTGATGGTGAGTTTGCAATCTCAACCATACTTAAGCGCGCTTCATATTTCGCCGAGACGTTCTGAGTAAATTTAGGCCAGTGCTCGGCACCAGGAATCATATCCGCTAAAGTGGCCATCATCTGGCAGCCGTTACAGACACCTAAACCGAATACATCTTGACGCTTAAAGAAGCGCTCAAATTGTTCCGCTAACTTCTCATTAAAGCGAATCGTGCGTGCCCAGCCTTCGCCAGCACCTAATACATCACCGTAACTAAAACCACCCACGGCAACTAAGCCTTGGTAATCGGCTAAGTTGGTACGGCCACTTAAAAGATCCGTCATATGCACATCAAAGACAGCAAAACCAGCTTCATCCAAAGCCCAGGCCATTTCTAATTGGCTATTACAACCCTGTTCACGTAAGACCGCCACGCTTGGACGAGCGCCCTTAGCGATGAAAGGTGCGGCAATATTTTCTTGCGGGTTAAAGTTAACCTTTGGTGCCATACCTGGGTCATTATTATCTTCCCAACGGATAAACTCAGCCAAGGCTGTTTTTGGATTATCACGTTGCTTCATGATTTCATAACTGACTCGACTCCATTCCGCACCTAATTCGGCACGTGGAATTTCGTAAATCATCTTGCCATCACGATAGATTTCTAATTTGTCTTTCTGGTTAAGACCACCAATCACATGCGTGCAAAGCGATAGACCTGCCTCACGCAAGACTTGTAGCACCGCGTCACGGTCGCTCGCACGTACCTGAATAACAGCGCCCGCTTCTTCATTAAATAAGGC
>CAZIKJ010000469.1:0-4785 GCA_964539685.1 uncultured Pelistega sp. | reverse complement strand
TGGGGTTTTTAGCTGGATTTTTTGAAGGGTTTTAGCTGAGAGAAATGGAGCGCTTAACGACAATATGCACTAATTACGCTATTGAGTATTCTTTGGTGCACTTAAAGAGCTTAGGCTGATGTGAAAAAACAGGATGGAACGTAGATAGCACAATCTTAGTGCAATAAATTGGTATGACGGTTTTTATCTAAGCACAAAATTGGTGCATTAATGAAAATTTCTAGAACAAGGAATTTTTACAGGCGTATGACAAGGCATGATTTAAGCTGTTTTAAGGTTTAGCCAGCTTGATCTTGTTATGCTTACTTTCTGTCTTAGGGTAAAACTTATATTGACTCTTCGTGGAATAGGGCGCATAGTGCGCATAGATTTTCAAGTAGTTTGGCCTGATGCAGTTTTCTAGCTGGTATATATCGTTGTGGTGTTTTCTCTTGGGGGTCTTGTTCGTTGGGATTTTTAAGATCCTTTTTATTTTGTAAGTAAGAGAGTAAATATATGTCAACAGAATCTGGCATCGTAAAATGGTTTAATAACGAAAAAGGCTTTGGTTTTATCAAGCCAGCTAACGGCGGTAAAGACTTGTTCGTACACCACACTGACATCGTTGGTAGTGGCTATAAATCATTGCAAGAAAACCAAGAAGTAACCTTTGTTGTAGCAGAAGGCCAAAAAGGCCCACAAGCTAAAGAAGTTACTGCAAAAAACTAATTTTTTAATTTAAAAAATTAGTAGAGCCGTTTATCGCATTGCGCGATAAGCGGTTTTTTTATGTCTTTTTTTTATATCACCTCATCATTTTTAATCGCGCATTCTACGCCTCAGGGCTGCCTCAATACGGCTCAACATTACAGCTTTCATAGGCACTAAAACACCTAAAATAAGGGAGTGTTGTTTTTTTGTGTCAGCAATTAAGCCCTTGTGTGTTGTTTTTTTGTCTCAATCCCAAGATCAAAAAACTGTTGTTTTTTATATTTTCTTTGCCTGTTTTTTGTGTATTTCAAAACCCACTAACATTAATTTTTATGTAAGTGAACGTGTGTTTTTATTCCTAAAGATGTTTTTTAGCATTTGCTAGCGCCATTATTTTCTTAGGCTGCATTGATCATTGTGTAGGTTTAAATCCATAAATTTGACAAATAAATTCCTTATTGCAATAGCAAATGATAATGGTTATCATTTGGCTTCTTATTAATAAATTGTATGATGGGAAGGAAAACAGGGAATGGTAGCAAATAAGAAGTTAGGGGGATCGACCTTGGCGCCGCAATGGATGCCCAATGTCGCTGTCGCGGTCAGTGCTTTAGTGGTGACGCCAGCGATTGCACAAGGCACGGAAGAGGTGGCGACCTTAGAAGCGATTAGTGCACAAACAACAAGCATCAAGCAAGACTATGCCTCAAGCAATAAGTTCAGCCGCCCATTAGTCGATACACCACAGTCAATTCAGGTGATTCCTAGCGAAGTGCTGAAAGAGCAGAGTGCGCAAACCTTGGAACAAGTGCTGCGCAATGTGCCAGGAGTGACGTTCTCTTCAGGTGAGGGCGGCGCTGGCTGGGGTGATATGTTTACGATTCGTGGCATGCAAGCTGAGCAAGCGGTAACGGTAGATGAAGTGCGTGATTCCGCTTTAACCACACGAACCGATACCTTTAACCTGGAGAATGTGGATGTTTACAAGGGGACAGGTTCGTTCGAGACGGGTGTCGGTTCTTTTGGTGGTGGCGTCAATTTAGTCAGTAAAGCGCCTCATTTAGGTGATGCTAATGAGCTCAGTTTGGGTGTTGGTACAGATGACTATCGTCGAGCGACCCTAGATATGAATCGCCAATTGAGCGATACCGTCGCCATTCGACTCAATGCTATGGGTCACAAAAATGGCGTTGCAGGACGTGGGCCGACCGAGATGGAGCGTTGGGGAATTGCACCGTCGATTAGCTTTGGTTTAGGTACACCGACACGTGCGACTTTATCGTATTTCTACCAGAAAGATGAGAATATTCCAGATTTTGGCCTACCAGTCTCAACCCTAACGGGTAAGCGTATGGATGGTGTGGGCTGGGATTTTTGGGGCGGTTATAAAAACTTCGATACCGAAGAAACTAAGACCCAGCGTTTATCTTTAAAAGTTGAACATGATTTTTCTGAGCAGGCGCGCTTTAAGAATATAACTTCATGGGGCAAGACACAACGCTTCACCAGCTTTGCCTCGGGCGGTCGTCAGTTAAATGCCAAAGGGGCGACAAAACCAGGCTATCAAGCCGGTAACTTTAACAATAGTGATTATTGGGGTTACTCAGGTCGTCGTAGTGATAGTTTTAGAGAAGATTATCCAACAGGTTTTTTATCAGCAGCCCGCTTACCGAATAATACCAATCGCTATGAAGGGAAAATTCTCTCGAATCAGAGTACGTTAAACCTAGACTTTAATACGGGTTCTTTAAAGCATAGCTTAGTACTTGGTCTGGATCTCTATGAAGAGAGCTACCGCCGCAAACCATATTCAGTGGCTGTGCCTGATTCATCGGCAGGACGTGAGGTTATCGATGTGCGCTCACCGAGTGAGTATTGGGGTGGTCCTGTGCGTACTAACAGCTCGACAAATAAGAGCGGCGCTGAAGTACAGAATATTGGGGTATTCGCTTATGACAGCATCAAGCTAAATGAACAGTGGGAAGTTGCGGGTGGATTACGCTTTGATCACTATCGTGGTAAGTGGTTTGATGAGGATGGCAGCAAGTTACCTCAACGCTATAAAGATAATTTATGGTCTGGTCGCTTAGGTATTGTTTACAAGCCAGTTGAGAATGGCTCAATTTATTTATCTTATAGCCAAGCGAAGCAACCTTCGATTGCCGCCATGGCTTCACGCAGTGGTGGTGGCTCAGGCAATTCAGAATATTCGCCCGGCAAGGCATCGACCTGGGAGTTAGGGACGAAGTGGGATCTGTTTGATAATAATTTAGCCTTAACCGCCGCAATCTTTCAAACTGAAAAATCGAATCCTACAGATGTCGATGCGGAAACTCTACAGACCACACAGTATGCAGGTAAGGACCGTGTGCGGGGTATTGAGTTAACCGCTTCGGGCAATCTTACTGAGCGTTGGTCAGCCTATGCGGGTTTTAGTTACATGCACGGCAAGATTATTGAAGATCAAGAGAATCCATTGCAAGTGGGTGGTCGTTTGAAAAATGTTCCTAAATATACCTTTAATCTGTGGACAACGTATTCGCCGACTGAAGACTTAGATCTCAGTCTAGGTGCACAGTATATCGGTAAGCGCCAATTCGGTCGTGGCAATGTCAGCGAAGGAGCTAACTATGGTGGTCATGATATTACCAAGCAAGCACCATCGTATTGGGTGGCAAATGCTGCAGTTACTTATCGCGTGAATAAGAACGTGGATATTCGTTTAAATGTGAATAATATCTTTGATAAGAAATACTTATCGCGTTTGACTACTTCTAGTGATGGGTTCCAACGCTATGGTGTGCCAGGTGAAGGACGTACCTTCATTCTTTCAAGCGATATTCGTTTTTAATTTATTAAATTTGCACTGTCTTTGGGAGAGGAGGCAGTGCCTTTTTCATTAGGTTTTTGCACCGCTTTGGGCGATTTTTTTGCAAAGAGTCTCCTCAAAGTGTTGCATAAGATATATGTTGAATTTTTAATCAAGGGGCTGTAGTCGTGCTTTTACATATTCCTGATATTTTAAGTCCAGAGCAAGTGCAAGCCATGCGTCAACGTTTAGTTGGGGCTGATTGGGTTAATGGTCGGCAAACAGCGGGGCATCAGTCGATTAAGGTGAAATCGAATCAACAATTAGCGGAGAATGATCCCTTCGCTGTTGAACTTGGACAAGTGATTATTAGCCATTTAGTGCAGAATAATTTATTTACTTCCGCAGCTCTGCCCTATAAGTTTTATCCACCCCTTTTTAATAAATACGAAGGAGGCGGGGAGTATGGGTTTCATGTGGATGGTGCGGTTAGATTTAATACCCAGACGGGGGAGCGGGTCAGAACCGACGTTTCGGGCACATTATTCTTAACAAACCCTGATGAATATCAAGGTGGTGAGTTAATTATTGATGATGTATATGGACAACAATCGGTTAAACTACCAGCAGGTCATTTAGTCCTATATCCTTCAACCAGCATTCATAAGGTGCAGCCTGTCACGCAAGGGGCACGTATTAGTTGTTTTTTTTGGTTGCAAAGTCTCGTGCGCGAAGATGCACAACGTGCCATGTTGTTTGAATTAGATCAGTCCATTCAGGAATTATCGATGAGCGTTCCAGAGCATCCTCGCGTTGTTAGTTTGTCGGGCATATATCACAACTTATTGCGCCGTTGGACTCAAGTTTAGTTTATGTATAAAACTGTATATCAAGTGAGTAAAACACCCGCTAGTTTCCGCATTATCGCTGCCTGTTGTGCCACAGCCGTAGTGTCAAGCTTAGGCTATCTGAGTACTGTCCAGCTTGAACCTGCTAAGGTTGTGGTCGAGCAAGAAGCGGTGTTTGTCTCTCTGATTGATGAGCCGATTGCCCAAATGCCTAAAGGTGAACAGACGCAGGAGCTGCCAGGAGCGGCTGATGTCCAAGAAGAAGACGCTACTATACCCGAGCCAGTGTCTGAGCCTGAATCTGAACCAGAGCCTGAGCCAGTGTCTGAACCTGAACCAGAGCCTGAGCCAGTGTCTGAACCTGAACCAGAGCCTGAGCCAGTAGTTGAACCTGAGCCAGTAGTTGAACCTGAGCCAATAGTTGAACCTGAGCCAGTA
>CAZIKJ010000468.1:0-5986 GCA_964539685.1 uncultured Pelistega sp. | reverse complement strand
ATAATTTTCATAGGGTAAATCTTAATATACGAGTCATAAATTTCTTCGTTATTATGGCGCACGTATTTTATTTTTGGAGCAGACCATGCAACGACGTTCATTCCTTAAGAAAGCTGGTTTTGGTATTGCCGCCACAAGCGGCGCTACATTAGCAGCCCCTGTATTCGCCCAAGACGCCCCTACACTTAACTGGCGCCTCGCTTCTAGTTTCCCTACAAGTGCTGACGCTATCTATAACGGGGGTGTGAATTTTGCTAAGAATTTATCGGCTGCAACTGATGGCAAATTCAATATCCGTGTGCACCATGCAGGTGAAGTTGTGCCAGCCTTACAAGTCCTTGATGCCGTACAGAATGGTACTGTTGAAGCAGGTCACTCTGCCTCGTACTACTATTACGGCAAGGATCCAGCCCTGTGCTTTGACTCCGCCGTACCGTTCGGCATGAATACGCGTCAATTGAATGCATGGATGTATGCCGGTAATGGTTTTGAGTTAACTCGTGAAGTGTACAAGCGCTTTAATGTGGTGAACTTCCCATGTGGTTTCACAGGCACCCAGATGGGTGGCTGGTTCCGTAAAGAAATTAATACTTTAGATGATCTCAAGGGCTTGAAATTCCGCTGTAGCGCTTTTGCTGGTGCTGTGCTTTCACGCTTAGGGGTGATTCCTCAGCAAGTTGCGGGTGGCGATATTTATCCTGCACTAGAGAAAGGTACCATTGATGCGGCCGAATGGATTGGTCCCTATGATGATGAGAAATTAGGTTTCGAGAAAGTTGCGCCTAATTACTATTTCCCAGGTTGGTGGGAGGGGACTTTACAGGTTTCTCTCTATATTAACCATGATGCCTATAACAATCTGCCAGAACGTTATAAAGCAGCCATAGCGCAAGCAAGTGCACAAGCAACTCAACAGATGATTGCTACTTACGATGCACGCAACCCAGGTGCTTTACGCCGCTTAATTGCCAATGGCGCTAGTTTAAAGCGCTTCCCTAAAGAAGTTTTAGATGCATGTTATGCTGAGTCGAATAAATTATATGAAGAGCTATCTGCTAAAGATGCGAACTTCAAGAAAATTTATGATGACTATAAAGCCTTCCGTGATGAAGTCACCCCATGGTTCGGTGTAGCAGAATTTAACTACGATTCGTTTATGATTAACGCTGTACGGCAGCAACAGTCATAAGTGTTGTAAAATTAAGCCCTTTGCTGCAAGTAATTCACAAGATTATTGCTGTCTAGGGCTTTTTATCAATTAAATTGAGTTAATCATGAACTTTTTACTGTCTATCTCTAAGGGGATTGACTGGCTTACCACCGCGGTTGGCAAAGCCGTTACTTGGGTCACCTTAATTGTCGTGGTGATTAGTGCAGGTAATGCGATTGTGCGTAAAGTCTTTCACCTCAGCTCGAATGCCTGGTTAGAGATTCAATGGTACTTATTCGGTGTCATTTTCCTTTTAGCCGCTGGCTACACATTCCTCAAGAATGAACATGTACGCGTCGATATTTTGAACCAAAAGTTCTCACGTCGTACACAAATTGTGATTGAAATTATTGGTGTGCTGTTATTTATGTTGCCAGCATGTTTATTAATTTTATATCTCTCTTGGTCATTTTTCGAGCTTTCCTATACAACTAACGAGCAGTCCTCAAATCCTGGTGGATTAGTACGTTGGCCTGTAAAAATCCTTATTCCGCTTGGCTTTGGTTTGCTATCATTAGCGGGTATTTCGCATTTGATCAAATGCGTGGCTTTCTTAGCAGGTAAGGGGCCTGATCCTCTTGCACCAAGTATGGGTATTTCTGCTGAAGAACAATTAGCCTTAGAAATTGCCGCTCAAGAAGAAGCCAAACAAAAAGCCAAAGATGTAGCCGAGAATGCTACTCTCCCAACTGATAAATAGGCGGAAAAATAATGGAATTTATTATTGCAAATATGCCGCCAATCATGTTCACCACATTGATTTGCTTATTGCTGCTGGGTTTCCCAGTGGCATTCTCTTTGGCGGCGAATGGTATCTTATATGCCTTATTGGGCATATACATGGGTGAATTTAACTTTCAATTCTTACAAGCCTTGCCAGAGCGTGTCTATGGCATTGTTCAGAATGACTCCTTGTTAGCGGTGCCATTCTTTACCTTAATGGGTTTAATTCTTGAACGAAGTGGGATGGCTGAGGACTTACTCGATACGATTGGACAATTATTTGGTCCGATACGTGGTGGTTTGGCGATCGCTGTGATTTTAGTGGGTGCTATGTTAGCGGCGACAACAGGGGTTGTATCGGCTTCAGTCATCTCAATGGGTTTAATCTCTTTACCCATTATGTTGCGCTACGGTTATGACAGGCGTGTTGCTACGGGTGTTATTGCTGCTTCAGGTACCTTGTCACAAATCATTCCACCGTCTTTGGTCCTGATTATTCTTGCTGACCAGTTAGGTCGTTCAATTGGCGATATGTATCGCGGTGCTATGGTACCAGGTTTGATTTTAACGAGCATGTACATTGTCTATGTGGTCATTACATCTTTAATTAAACCAAGTTTTGCACCTGCTTTACCTGAAGAAGCACGTGTTTATAAAGAACCTGATGGCTCTCGAGGCTTAACTTCATTATTGGTATTAACGGTGTTTGCCTCAGTTGTAGCCTATTTCTTGGACAGCATGTTGCTCAAAGAGAATGCTCCCGTAGATGAGAAGATCGTTGTTGGTTTGCTCTTGTGGGGTACGGTAGCTTTTGCTGTTGCCGGATTAAATAAGCTACTGGGCTTAAAGCTTTTATCACAGATCGCAGAGCGTGTGGTTTTTGTGATGATCCCGCCATTGTTCTTAATCTTCTTAGTACTCGGCACTATCTTTATTGGTGTCGCTACACCGACTGAAGGTGGCGCGATGGGTGCGGTGGGTGCGACAATCCTCGCCTTAATCCGCGGTCGTCTCGATATGAAACTATTGAAGCAAGCCATGGATACCACGACGAAATTAACCAGCTTCGTCTTGTTTATTCTTGTCGGCTCAACCATCTTTACCTTAACCTTTACAGGTTTTGGTGGACAGATTTGGGTCGAAAGCTTATTTGCCTCCTTACCAGGTGGTGAAATGGGCTTCTTGATTGTCGTCAGTATCGCCACCTTCTTATTGGCGTTCTTCTTGGACTTCTTTGAGCTGGCTTTCATTATTGTGCCACTCTTAGGCCCAGTAGCTGAGAAGATGGGTATTGATCTTATCTGGTTTGGTGTCTTACTTGCGGTGAATATGCAGACTTCATTTATGCATCCCCCCTTTGGCTTTGCCTTATTCTTCTTGCGTTCGGTCGCACCGAAAGAGGACTATATCGATAAAGTCACAGGTAAGAAGATTAAACATGTGTCTACGGGTGATATCTATTGGGGCTCGGTACCCTTTATCGTGATTCAATTAATCATGGTTGTCGTTGTTCTGTTATGGCCAGGTTTAGTGACTCACTATAAAGCGAGTAATACCGGCATTGATCCGAATACGGTGATTATTGATTCAGGTAACACATACGGTAATGATCCTTACGGTAGTGATAGTGGGGATGCCAATAGTTTCTTCCAGTAATATGGAAGGAGATAAAGTAGGGTAGTACTTGGTTTTGCCTGTCTCCCTACCTTAACTCAAGTACACACTGAGTATTCGATTTTCAATATGCATGAATATTCGTAGTATGCAATAATGGACTCCTTAATGGAGTCCATTATTGTTTGTGAGAACTTATTCAGCCTATTACAGTAAACTCCACGATACTTAAATAAGGAAACAATATGCGAACGAAGGTGAAATTTTGTGGTCTCAGGCGTAGTGAGGATATTCAAGCAGCCGTCCAATCAGGCGTTGATGCTCTTGGCTTTGTCTTATATTCGAAAAGTAAGCGTGCACTTAGCCTAGCTCAAGCATGTGAATTACGTGATTATGTACCCGCTATGGTAAGTGTCATTGCTTTAGTGGTGAATCCTAAGGCCAATGAAGTAGAAGAAATCATCGCAAAATTAAGACCACATGCAATTCAATTTCATGGTGATGAAAGCCCTGACTTCTGTGAACAGTTTACATATCCTTATTGGCGTGCGGTACGTGTAGGTGCACCTAACCTTGCCACAGAACAAGAAATTGTTGAATACGTGCAGCAATTTCCCCATGCCCAAGCCTTTCTCTTTGATGCGTATAGTACAGGCTTTGGTGGTGCTGGTGTGCGTTTTGATTTAAGTTTACTGAATGCCGTTAAACAAGTTCTAAGTCCTGAGAAGATAATCATTGCAGGAGGTATTAATGTCTTAAACATTGATACGCTGAATGGCCAATACTATGGAGTAGATTTAAGTAGTGGTATTGAGTCAGAGCCTGGCGTGAAATCTGCTGAATTAATGCGACAATTTATGCAAGCATTGAAATAATGGAGTAAAAGCCTTATAAAACTTGCTGAGTATAGACGTATAATCATTTTTAGCTCAGCAAGTATCGATTAATCATTAGCTTAACGCTTCAATTTCACTAGAGAGTTCTAACCATTGCTCTTCAAGTTTTGCTTGTTTAGCCGTAAGCTCTCCATGCTCAGCCAGTGTTTTAACACGTTCATCACGTCGCTCGTCACTGTAGAAAGTTTCATCTGCAATCAGTAGATCAATTTGTTCAATACGCGCAGACTGTTGAGACATCAGCTTTTCAATCTTAGCTAATGCTTTTTCTAGAGGTTTACGTAATACGGACAGACGTTGTCGTTCCTGTGCTTCAAGACGCTTTTGTTCTTTACGGTCTAGGCTGGGCGAACTACTCGGGTTTTCATCTTGTTCCTGACGACGCATAGTTTGCTGTCGCTCGCTTAACCATACTTGATAATCTTCAAGATCGCCATCAAACTCAATAACTTTACCATCAGCAACAATCCAAAAATTATCCACGGTGGTGCGTAAGAGATGGCGATCATGCGAAACCATTAAGACACTGCCATCAAACTCTGCTAATGCAGTGGCTAGTGCTTCACGTGTTTGTACATCTAAGTGATTGCTTGGCTCATCAAGGAGCAAAAGATTGGGTTTTTGCCAAACAATAAGAGAGAGCGCGAGACGAGCCTTTTCACCACCTGAAAAAGGTGCGACAGGCGAGTTTACTGTGTCGCCACTAAAGCCGAAAGAGCCTAGGTAATTGCGTAACTCTTGTTCTCGTACGGCTGGGCCAGCAATCCGTTGCAGATGCAAAAGGGGAGTCGCTTGCAAGTCAAGCATATCTAACTGTTGTTGCGCAAAGTAACCTATAGCCAGCCCTTTGGAAGGACTAAATTGCCCACTAATGGGTTCAAGTTCTCCTGCAATCGTTTTGATAAGCGTTGATTTACCCGCACCGTTGACGCCGAGAACGCCAATCCGTGCACCGCCCCGCAGAATAAGATTGATGTTAGAAACAATGGGTTTAGCTTGACGTGTCGAGGTCGTTAAATGATCCGCTAGCAGGGTGCTATGCCCACCGATGTCCTGCGTATTTGGGCTATGTACTTGATGATCAAGTTCATTCTGAGCAGGATAACCAACACTTAAGTTATCCATGACAATTAAGGGATCCGGCATATGAACAGGATCGGGAATGCGAATACTAATGCTAGATTCAGCTTGTATGGGAGCAAGGGTCTGCATACGCGCCAAGGCCTTAACTCGGCTTTGCGCTTGCTTGGCTTTTGTTGCTTTCGCTTTAAAGCGGTCGATAAAACCTTGCAACCGCTGGGTTTCACGCGCCTGTCGATCAATACTTATTTGTTGCTGGCGAATACGTTCAGCTTTTTGATTTAAAAAACTCTCATAGCCACCCTTGTAACGTATCAGCTGTTGCCCCTCGAAGTTTAAAATTGTACGGGCTACAGCTTCAAGGAACTCAGTATCGTGTGATATCAGTACCACCGTGCCAGGATATGCATTGAGCCACTTTTCAAGCCATAACATTGCATCTAAGTCGAGGTGGTTGGTGGGC
>CAZIKJ010000467.1:0-11526 GCA_964539685.1 uncultured Pelistega sp. | reverse complement strand
CTCGACATCCAGGCGATCTAAACCTGGGATGCTATTCACCAGTTGTTCAGCACCTAGGGTCGACTTCACGCCTTCGCCAGGCTTTGCTGCCGTCATGGAAATCGTACCACCGATAGTGCCAATGGCAATCACGGGTTTATGTGTAGCTTCAATTTGCGTCATTGTATTTGTCTCTATTACTCAAGCATATCGTAAAGTTCAATTAAGCTAGTAGTTTACGTCATGTCTCAACTTAGCTATTGAGTCCTGTGTTTTTCTGATTCGAGAGAGCAATGCTCTGTACATCATGGCCAGTTGGGTTTTGATATATTCTTAGGCCAAACTCGCCAATCACCGCATAGACATGATCAAAGATATCAGCTTGAATACCCTCATAATTAGCCCACACCACATCATTACTAAAACAATATATTTCCATCGGCACCCCTTCCCCAGTCGGGGCCAATTGACGCACCATGATAGTCATACCCTTATGAACTTTAGGATGGTTATTTAAATAACGGATTAAATAGGCACGGAAGGTACCGATATTGGTTAGGCGGCGACCGTTCAAGGAAAGTGATAGATCGGCTTTCTGATTATACTCATCAATTTCCTTAGATTTACTGATGATATAGTCGGCTAATAAGTTGCTGCGGGTAAAGCGCTGCACATCTGTTTCGCTAATAAAGCGAATACTATTCGCATCAATTAAGAAAGCACGCTTAATCCGACGTCCACCAGACTCCGACATTGGGCGATAGTTTTTAAAGGAGTCGGAGATTAACGCATAGGTAGGAATCGTAGTCACCGTCTTGTCCCAATTACGCACTTTAACCGTGGTTAAACCAATATCAATGACATCGCCATCCGCATTGTATTTTTTCATTTCTAGCCAATCACCCACACGCAGCATATTATTTGCTGAGAGCTGAATACCAGCCACTAAGCCTAGGATAGGGTCTTTAAACACCAACATCAGCACCGCAGTCATCGCCCCCAGACCTGAGAGTAAGATAACAGGTGATTGACCTATGAGCAACGATATGACGGCGATACCAATACCAATGGAGCTGATAAGTTTAACCGTCTGTATCACTCCGCCCATGGGGAAATGCACAGCGAATTGACGCTCAAAACCCCAGCGACTAAAGGTATCTAATAAGGAGAAGGTAATGAAGAGAAAGTTAAATAAAATCCATATTTGCGCAATGGTCGATAGCGCTGATGCTGTCTTGCCTGGGTCTAACCACACCACCACTAAATGATTTAAGGCCCAACCCACGACTAAATAGTTTAATAAGATAAAGAGTCGAGTTTCGCTTAAATTTCGGATAAATAAAAAACTCGATTTAGCTAAAATAGGTTGCATGATGCGTCTGGTGAGCAGACGAGCTACTTGGTAAATCAGAAATCCAGTCACCAGAATACCGAACAAAGCGATCACCACCGCAATCAAATCAGCGTACATGATGTCATGGGATTCCAACCATGCTTGAATCTGTGCCTGCATTTATTCTCCTTAATAATAATGGGTAGCTGAGAAAACACTCATCTATGCTAAGGTAAAACCTAAATTATCTTGTGCAATTTGAAAGTTCGGCGGCAAGGTCTGCGCATGCTGCATTAACCAACAATCAAAACTATGGCTAATGTGAGTGAGAATGACAGTTTTCGCCTGGATCACTTGTTGTAAAGCAAGTACGATGGTGATGTCATTATGATTACGATTCGCCTTCTCGAGTGGCTGGTATGTGCAATCAATAATCATCACATCCAGATTTAAACGGGCGAGATACTCCATCACCTCTTCACTCAAACCCACGGTATCGGTCAAATAAGCAATGCTACGCCCTGAATCACTGATAAACACATAACCGTAAGTCAACTTAGAATGCACTAAGGGTAAGGCTGTGACCGTAAAACCTGACATCTGCCGGGTTTCGAATGCCTTGAATGGCCTGGAAAAGTCCAAAATACCAGGATGCTTATACAAGTCAGCAAAGCCATTTACATCATCAGGCCCATACACAGGCAGGCGCATATTCACGCCCCAACGCAAGTGTAGGAGCCCCTGAGCATGGTCTGCATGATAATGAGTTTGGAAAATCCCCTGAAGAGTTCCAGGGGCAAAGCGCTCAGTTATATCAGGCAAGCCACTATCAATTAACCAAGCACCCTGCTCTGTTTGCAATAAGGCACTCGCTGGGCGACGTCGCCATGTCGGGTCTTGTTGCGCACGTTGGCAAGCCGCACAATCACAGTTATATACAGGGAGCTGAGCGCTATCAGCGGTCCCTAAAAACGTAAACTTCAACATACTATATGGTCCTTGCTGACTACCCCATATGTGCAGTTTTTGGAATTCTCAGATGGAAAGCTAATTTCTGATGAAACTGTTCAATCGTGTGTGACAAGTCATTCGAGTTATCAAGCATAAAGAAGCGTAACTGCCACTGTGAAAAATTACTCAATAAGGCTTGCTCAAACAAAGCATTGCGTTGTAGCCTGTGCTCAATTTCTAAGGCTGTCTCACGATTACGCTGTTGCAAACGCTGACGTAATAAGCTTGGATCGACCGTCACCAAAACCACTAAAGCTTCAGGATAGCGCTCATTTAAGGTTTCACAGTATTTACGGGAACCATTAACTACCACGACTTTGCCAGCCTGCAGATGCTCGTCCATACTTAAGGGGATGCCATAGGAGAGGCCATTAGCACGCCAGCTCATGCTGAATTTGCCGTCGGCCTCCATCTGATCGAAGGTCTCAATATCTACAGAGTCCGCATCTTCGCCAATACTATCAGGCTCTCGCGTGATGACGCGACGCATCACCGTCACTTCGGTCTGCTCCGCCAAGGCTTGAATAATACTATCTTTACCACTCCCTGATGGACCGACTACATAGATAAGTTGTCCTGCCATTAGAAAACCCTATTTCCTTGATTAAATACTTCTGCAACCACAAATTGATTTGCCGTTGGCTTAACACGCACCATATCCGCGCGTAAACCAAGACGAATCTCACCACGGTCTAGCAGATTAGCTGCTTGTGCTGGCAGACGTGTAATCGTTGCCACTGCACTCGGTAGGT
This sequence comes from uncultured Pelistega sp., assembly GCA_964539685.1. GTDB lineage: Bacteria > Pseudomonadota > Gammaproteobacteria > Burkholderiales > Burkholderiaceae_B > Taylorella. The sequence goes on along the minus strand of CAZIKJ010000467.1, from coordinate 8,451 downwards.
CACACAGTTCTTCGTTGTGCATACGGTACACAGCCGCTAATAAGCTTGCTGGATAATAGTCACTCGAAAGAATGTCGAGAACACCTTTCTTGACTAAATCTGCTGCTGCTATATTACCTGAATGTGAACCACCACGAACAATATTCGGTGCGCCCATTAAAACTTTTAAACCTAGCTCATGGCTCTTATCTGCCGCTGTATGCGTGGTTGGGAACTCCGCAATACTCATACCAAAACCAGCAGATTCTTCGACATGCTCGGTGGTTGCATCATCGTGACTCGCCATGGCAAGCCCCTTGTCTTGGCAAATTTTAGCGATGGCGAGACGATTTGGCTCACTAAATTTCTCGGCACTGGCTTTTTGCTTAATAATGAATGCTTCCATTTCATCATTGCTCAGATGATATTTACCTTGATAATATTCACGGTACTTCTCAAGCTTAACAAATTGGCGTTGACCTGGGGTGTGATCCATCAAGGACACCAAGTGCACCATAGAATTACCAATCAGCTGCTCAAAAATTTCCAAGGTACGCTCATGACTCACTTCACAACGCAAATGCAAGAAGTGCTCCGAACGCGTGAAGCCTAAGTTCATCGACTCTTGAATCGCTTCTACCATGCGTGGTAATTGCTTTAAACGATATCCCTTAGGATTGACATCACCAATCGACAGTGCATCAAATACCGTGGTAATTCCTGCGCCGATGATTTGCGCATCATGTGCCATCACCGCTGAATCTGAGGGCCAGTCTACGCCTGGGCGCGGATTCATATACTTCTCTAAGTTATCCGTATGAAGCTCAACAAAACCAGGCATTAAATAATCGCCTTGCCAGTCTTTAGCATGACTTACTTGGCTGATACCTGAATCAATAGCCACAATCTTTCCATCGCGTACGACAACACTGCCATTAATCACTTCATCGGCCAAGACAATCTTGGCATTGGTGTACACCTGCTCATTATGCAGCATCACTTAACTCCTGGCTATTCATATCAAAATAACAATCGGCAACCGCTTCGCGTGCTAATTTGTCATGGAAAATACCAACAATGGCGCAACCCGCCTGCTTGGCTTCATTAATTAAATTCAACACTTCTTGGCGATTCACATCGTCTAGGGAGGCGGTTGGCTCATCCAGTAACATGATTGGCCAATGCACCATAAAACCACGAGCAATATTCACACGTTGTTGCTCACCACCTGAGAATGTGCCTGGCGCTAGACTCCATAAGCGTTCTGGAATATTTAAGCGGCGCAATAAGCTTTGGGCACGTTCACGTGCTTGCTCTTGCGACTCTCCTCGCGCTAAGGCAGGCTCCATCACCACATCTAGGCAACTCACACGTGGAATAACACGTAAGAACTGGCTCACATAGCCTAAGGTTTGGCGACGCACATCAATGATTTGGCGTGGACTGGCTGTGACGAGATCCAACATCTCACCACGGTGTGCGATTTGAATCTGACCACTGGCAGCTAAGTAGTTTCCATAGATGGTACGCATTAAGGTTGACTTACCTGCCCCTGATTGGCCATGCAAAACCACACATTGCCCAGCATCAACACTGAGACTCACATCTTGCAAAACCTTTAAAACAACCCCTTGCTGTTGATGTAGGGTAAAGGTTTTGTATAAATTTTTTATGACAAGAACTGACATCTGAGCACCTTAAGGTTGTAAAACAGAAGACACCAATAATTGGGTGTAAGGATGTTGCGGGTCATCAAGAATTTGATCCGTTAAACCAGACTCAACCACCTGTGAGCGACGCATCACTAAGAGACGGTCAGCAAGTAGACGAGCTACCGCTAAATCGTGGGTCACAATCACCACCGCTAAACCTAACTCACGTACTAATTGACGCAACATATCTAAGAGACGAGCTTGTACTGAGACATCCAAGCCTCCTGTCGGTTCATCCATAAACACAAGACGAGGCGAGGAAACCAAGTTACGTGCAATTTGTAAGCGTTGCTGCATACCACCCGAGAAGGTACGCGGGAGATCATCAATACGTTGCGGATCGATTTCCACTTGGCTTAACCACTGTAAGCCTGTTGCACGTAGGGCTTCATAATTGCGCCAGCCTTGAGCCATTAGGCGCTCGCCAATATTGGCTCCAGCCGATACACCCATACGTAAACCATCACGTGGATTTTGCTCAACAAAACCCCATTCGGTACGCAATAGCGTGCGACGTTGTGCCTCACTACAATCGTATAAATTGAGCAATTCACCCGATTCACGACGATAGTCAATCTGTCCCGCATCAGGAGGTAAGCGTCCTGATAACACACTAAGTAAGGTCGACTTACCCGATCCTGATTCACCAACAATGCCGAGAACCTCACCTGGATAGAGCTCAAAACTTACGCCTTGGCAGCCTTTGTTAGGGCCATATAATCGACTGATATCCTTGACACTTAATAGACTTTTATCCATCACACTAGGGACTACATTAAGGGGCGCATTCATGCTACATCCTCCTGCGCTTGTTGCTGCTCTAAACAATAATCAGTATCCGAGCACACATAGCTACGTGTACCTTGATCATCGACAATAATTTCATCTAAGAAGGAATGGTCACTGCCACAAATCGCGCAAGATTGTTCCCACTTCTGTACTTCAAACTTATGATCTTCAAAATCTAAACTTTCAACGACGGTAAATGGTGGTACTGCATAGATACGCTTCTCACGCCCCGCACCAAACAACATTAAGGCTGGACTCATATGTAGTTTAGGATTATCGAATTTAGGGATTGGCGAAGGATCCATCACATAGCGATCATTAACCAAGACGGGATAGGCATAGGCCGTAGCAATATGCCCGAAGGTCGCAATATCCTCATACAATTTAACGTGCATCACGCCATAGTCGTTAAGTGCATGCATGGTCTTGGTTTCTGAGTCCGATGGCTCAATAAAACGCAAAGGTTCTGGAATCGGTACTTGATACACCATAATTTGATCTTTACGCAAGGCTTTCTCAGGAATGCGATGGCGTGTTTGGATAACACTGGCATCACTCGTATGCGTGGTGGTTTGCACACCCGCCGTACGCGCAAAGAAGCGACGGATAGAGACCGCATTCGTGGTGTCGTCCGCTCCTTGGTCAATCACTTTCAGCACATCGGACTGACCTAAGATAGCTGCCGTGACCTGCATACCACCAGTGCCCCAACCGTAAGGGAGTGGCATCTCACGTCCACCAAAAGGCACTTGATAGCCTGGGATAGCGACCGCTTTCAACAATCCGCGGCGAATCATGCGCTTGGTTTGCTCGTCTAAGTAAGCAAAGTTATAGCCCTGCTCTTGTTGCACATCCATCTGTGATGTCGACCCTGCTTCGCTCTCTGCCAAAGAACCCTTTAAGGCTTGTGTTGTTTGCTCTTGCTGCATTGTGATGTTACTCATGCGATTTCTCCTTGCGAAGCTACCTTGACCTCAAGCGACGCTTCTTCCTCGTCTGTAGCACGATTTACTTTTGCAGCTTGCGGATCAACTTGCAGCTTGCGTATCAATTCCAGCTCAGCTTGGAAATCCACATAATGTGGAAGCTTTAAATGTGAAACGAAACCTGCGGCTTCCACATTATCGCAATGCATCAGAACGAACTCTTCTTCTTGTGCTGGAGAAATCACTTCCTCACCCAAGTCCTTGCTGCATAAAGCGCGATCAACTAAAGCCATGCTCATTGCTTTACGCTCGTTATAACCAAAGCCCAAACCATAACCACGCGTAAACTGTGCGCCTTCAGATTTAGAGCCGACGAATTGGTTAACCATCTCACACTCAGTTACCTCAATATCACCAAGTGGTACAGCGAAATCCAACTCTTCAGGTTCAAACCAAACCTCAACTTGGCCAATGCGAATCTCCCCAGCAAATGGGTGATTACGACCATAACCACGTTGGGTCGAATACGCCAAGGCCATCATAAAACCCTCATCACCACGCGCTAAGGCTTGTAAGCGTTGCATGCGATTAGACGGGAAGTCCAAGGGTTCGCGTGTGATATCAGGAATCGCTTGGTCTTGATCCTGCTCTTTACGCATCAAACCTTCTTGCTCTAGAACTGCCAAAACACGCTGACATGGCTCTTGCTCTGGCGCGCTTGGCGATAACTCGACTTGACTTAAGGTGTCAGACTCAGCGAGTAATTTAAAATCTAAAAGACGGTGGGTATAGTCAAACGTCGGGCCTAATAACTGACCACCGGGTAGGTCTTTATAGGTCGCTGAAATACGACGCTCAATACGCATCTGCTCCGTATTAATTGGGGTGCTATTGGCAAAGCGCACTAGGGTCGTACGATAAGCACGCAATAAGAAAATCGCTTCGAGTAAATCACCTGCTGCTTGCTTAATCGCTAGAGCAGCTAATTGCGGATCATATAAAGACCCCTCACTCATCACTCTGGCCACCGCCATCGGCATCTGTTGTTCGATCTGGGACAGGCTTAACTCAGGGATAGATGGTTCCCCGCGGCGCTTTTGCGCAAGTAAAGCATGTGCATTATCAATGGCTTTTTCGCCACCCTTAACCGCTACATACATAATTAATCCTTTGCAAAAATAACTTGAGTACTACGTGGTAAGGCCATAATGTCTTGCTCTGCACAAAAGACCATATCAATACCGCGTGGAAATTGATTCACCTGCTCACGTAGCAACCAGAACGCTTGCGGTAATGCCAACTGCACCGATGTCGGTGTCTCAATACCAGGCCCACGCCATTGCGTTACAGGGCTATCCAGCGCACTTTGCGTCACGCTCGGTACTTGAATTAAGGCTGTGCAGGAAAGTTCAGGATCACGGTCTGTGCCATTATTCAGTTCAGCAATAAGTTCTAAATCATCGCGTGTCAGTAAAGCAAAGTCAGCTTCCTGTATGTCTGTCGTTATCGGGCAAGCGCAATGGAAAGCCAGGTTTTGACGGACTACCGCCGAATCCAGTGCCGGGCTAATCCAGACCTTGGTATCGCTATCACTTAAACTAAGCAGTAAATCGTAGGCTGATGGATAAATTTGCTCTAAGCCTTGGCTCAAACCTAGTGGCTGCACTGTTGTCGGCTCACTCATCGCCTTCAGTAAGGCTCTAAAACTCTCTTGGGCCTGTAACACAGGGTTTGAAAAACCCGCTTGTAATGTGGTGTTTTGCATTAGTCGTCTCCACGAACCATGGTGAAGAAATTAACTCGTGATGCAGCAATCTCCTCTTCACGTTTGGCACGTAGCTGCTCTTGTTGGGCCTGTAAGGGCTGAATGACTTGGCCATGCCAATAGCTAGATTCAGCACCCTGAAGGTGAGCATCAGCTAAAGCCGCTAATAAGGCGGCTTTCTTATCACGACCTGCTAAATAGCTATAGCCTAACTGACCATCATCCAAGCGCACGACACAACGCGTGACCGTCATCTCTCCCGCATTGAAGGCCTGACCTGTACCACCCATACGCGCACGCACCATGACCATACCGGTCTCAGGTGCGCGAATACATTGGTAGTTAGACTGCTCTAAAATCTCAGAATAACGATGAAGGTCTTGACCTGCGCGGGCCAGCACCTGCATCCATTCTTGGCGAAGCTGTATATTGCTTTGCATTTACTTTTCCTTAAGAACAATTTTGTATTGAAAACTATCTGAACGAGTGACACTGTGGGCCAACTCAAAAGCTTGCCCATGCTGATCATGTGATAAGGTCATCACAGTCAACACAGGTGATTTCTTGGATATATCTAAACGACTCGCCTCATCAATCGACGCTAAGCGTGCGCCAATCACCGTGGAATAACGCTCTAATTGATAATCACGCTTGGCGAGGTAGGCACGCATGGATCCACCCTGATAATCCGTAAATAGACTATGCCTATCCGCCACAAAACAATGGCGAATGACACTCACAGGACTGTGCTCCATCAAGCGTAAAGTTTGCACTTCAAAGATTTCAGAATCACTCGGCAAACTAAGTAGCTCTTGTTCTTGTAAAGTAGCCGCACGAAACTGTTTACGAATTAGCTGGGCAGTGACTTGTTTGCCTTGCTCGCTGACAGCAGAACTAAAGGCATTCTGCAACTCAATCGGGTATAAGGTGTGACGCGATAGTACTTGCGTACCCTTGCCCTGAACACGCAATACAAATCCATCATTCTCCAGCACTTCTAAGGCGCGACGCACAGTATGACGATTCACCCCAAAGCGCTTGGCTAAAGGCAGCTCACCATTCATGAGCTCACCCGCCTTAAAATTGGCCAATTCAAGCCGTAATTGATGGGCAATTTGCAAGTACTTTGGATCTTCTTGTCTAGACATGTTGGTCCTTTAAAAATGGCAGTTCCCTGCCAATTTTAAATTTAAATGAATAATTTACGGGTTTTCTGTGAAATCACATCAATAATGCTGACGGCCACAATAATGATCAGTAGAATCGCAGCACTCTCGGCGAACATAAAGCCGCGAATCGCTTCCCACAGTAATACACCAATACCACCAGCACCCACCATACCCACCACGGTCGCTGAACGCACGTTCGACTCAAAGCGATAGAGGATAAATGAGATCCAAAGTGGTAAAACTTGTGGAATCACTCCGAAAATAATTTCTTGCAAACTACTACTACCTGTTGCACGCACGCCTTCAACTGGGCCTGGGTCAATTGACTCTACGGCCTCAGCGAATAACTTAGCCAAGACACCGGTCGTACCGACAAATAAAGCCAAAGTCCCTGCGAATGGTCCTAGTCCCACAGCAACCACGAACAACATGGCAAAAACCATCTCGTTAATGGAGCGCAAGGCATCCATTAATCGACGTACAGGTTGGTATACCCACCATGGCACCAAGTTAGCTGAGGACATAATACCTAATGGAATACCGGCAATAACGGCGAGAACCGTACCCCAGACCGCAATCTGAATGGTCACGATCATTTCTGAAAGATACAACTTCCAGTTGGAAAAATTCGGTGGGAAGAAGTCAGCTGCAAATTGCGCCATATTGCCGCTGTCTTTCCATAAAAGATACAGGTTCATTTCCGCACCTTGCCAAGACCAGGCCAAGAATGTCAAGAATACGGCCCAGCCAATGATTCTTAGAAGAAGATTTTTTGGTGGTCTTAAGGCTTCAACCTGCGCCACCAAGCTTGCACTGCTCATACTATTTCCTTTTTAGGAAGACTTTTTTGACAGGGCTCAAGCATGCATGAAGTCTCTCTTTACATGCTTGATCCTATCCTGCCCACACGACGCTCACGACAAGCGCGGCGAACATACTTTGAAATCTACTACGGTTTGCCTTATTGGTTTGCCTTAATATTTACACTGCCTTGTTCACTGCAAACTTAGCGTATATTCAAGGAGCTTTCTCTATTAGGCAAACCAAGTGTTGCGCTCATTACTTAGCGGCAATCTCTTTCATACGCTTATCCAGAGCAGCCAACTCTTCGTCGATTGCTTTCAATTGTGCGGCTTTATCTTCAGCAGATAATTTCTCATCAGCTTCAACTTGAGAGCGACGCTTGAAAGTCTCTAATTGACGGATAGGTAGTAGATGGTCATTGCTCGACTGCTTGAATTTACCCCAATCAAGATTGTTCAAGTTCTTCATTTCTTCTGGTGTATCACCGTAGCTTAAGAGAAAGTTTTTCAATTTCTCTTGATCTTCTTTATCCAATGTTGTGCGGATAACAATTGGGTCACCAGGAATCAATGGAGAGCGCCAAATTTCTTTAAGCTCTTTCGCTTTATCCGGATGCGTTTTTTCCAAGCGGCTCATGCTCTCTGTATTGAAAGTCGCCACATCAACTTGCTTATTAGCCACAGATAAGGCATTCACTTCGTGGTTAGAGTTCAAGGTGCGCTTGAAGATTTTGTTAGGCTCAACTTTGTTTTGTGCAAACACGTAGTAACCAGGCACTAAGAAACCTGATGTTGAGTTAGGGTCACCATTACCGAAGTTTAAGTCTTTAGCATTCTTCAACATATCTTCAACGCTATTGATTGGGCTGTCTTTATGCGCAATCAATAAGCTCCAGTAACCTGGGCTACCATCAGCAGCAACTGTTGCCGCAATCACTTCACCGTTCGCGCGGTCAACCGCTTCCATGGCTGATTTATTACCGTACCAAGCGATATCCACTTTATCAAAGCGCATGCCTTGAATAATGCCAGCATAGTCAGGCGCAAAGAAAGCCTTCACGTCATAGCCAGTTTTCTTTTTCATATCCTCAAGGAACGGATCCCATTGAGTTTTTAAGTTTTGGCTAGATTCGGTAGAGATAATACCGAAGTTAATGGTTTTAGCATGTGCGGTAGCACCGATAAAACAGCTAGCAACAAGTAGGCCAGCAGCCGCTTTAGAAAATACGTTCAACATATAATTTCTCTCAAAAATATTGACACTATTGAATGGATAATTGCGCCTCAATAAATAGGTTGATTTACATC
>CAZIKJ010000466.1:0-1850 GCA_964539685.1 uncultured Pelistega sp. | reverse complement strand
TTGCACAACTCGGTGGTGAAGCTGGTGGCAACTCACCTGCGGAATATGCTGAATACGTTAAGAGCCAACAAGAGATGTGGGCTGACATCGTAAAAACAGCGAATATTAAAATGGATTAAATTTGTATGATTAATAAGATTTTAGATACGCACCTAGAAGCACTGGAACCGATACAAGACGGTGCTTCAATTTTAGTCGGTGGCTTTGGTGATACGGCAATTCCTTTTGAACTGTTAAAGTCTTTAGAAATCCTAGGTCGCAAGAACCTCGTGATTATCAGTAATAACGCAGGTACACGTGAAGTGGGTATTGCAGGTCTGATTAAAAATAAACAAGTGCGTAAAGTGATTTGCTCGCACCCTCGCCCACCACAATCTGATGTATTTGCCAATGCCTTCCGTGCTGGCGAAGTCGAGCTTGAGTGCATGCCGCAAGGCACTTTAGCCGAGCGACTTCGTGCGGCTGGCGCTGGTCTAGGTCCCTTTTTCACGCCAACAGGTTATGGCACACGTGTTGCTGAGAATAAGGAAACACGCGTTATTAATGGTGTGGGTTATGTCTTAGAAGACCCACTACATGGTGACTTTGCCTTGATTCGTGCACACAAGGCTGACCGTTGGGGCAACCTCACGTATCGTTGGGCGGCCCGTAACTTCAGCCCAGCCATGTGTACCGCAAGTAAGCACACAATTGTGCAAGCCGATCAGATTGTCGAACTTGGTGATATCCATCCAGAGCATGTCATGACAGCAGGGATTTTCGTGAAGTCAGTGGTATTAGCAGGAGCCCGCTATGAGTGATTATAAACCCCTAAATCGAGACCAAATCGCTGCACTCGTGGCAAGCATCCTACCTGATGGTTGCTATGTTAACCTAGGCATTGGTATTCCCGTGAAAGTCTCCGACCACCTCCCCGAAGGCCGCGAAATTATTCTCCATAGCGAGAATGGCATCTTAGGCATGGGTCGTGCGGCTGTTGGCGAGGAAGTTGATGAGGACATTATTAATGCAGGCCGCGTGCCCGTCACCTTGCTCCCCGGTGCATCGATTACCGAACATAGCAATTCATTTGCCATGATGCGCGGCGGTCACTTGGATTACGCCATCTTAGGTGGCTTTCAAGTATCACCCAATGGTGATCTAGCCAACTGGATTACCGACGCACCTGATGCCATCGCTGCTATTGGTGGTGCGATGGACCTCGCCGTTGGCGCCAAGCAGGTGATTGTGATGATGGAACATAATACCAAGGATGGTCAAGCTAAATTACTTAAAGCGTGTACCTATCCCCTCACTGGTAAAGGCGTAGTGAACATGCTTTACACCGATCTGGCGATTATTCATATACAGAACAATCAATTTCATGTGCGCGCCATAGTTGCTGGCATTAGCCAACAACAACTGCAAGCACTCAGTGAAGCACCCTTGTTCTTTGATGAGGATTTAAAAACCATCCATATCGGTGAGCAAGGTAGCCCGTATTTAAGCTAAACTGAAAAATCTGGTGCTAAGATTCAGAAAAAAGCATATCCAAAAATTCAGCATAAAGCACACCCATCAATAAAAAAGACCTTGATGTAAATAAACACATCGAGGTCTTTTAGATTTAAATGGAAATTACATAAATAGCCATCCACTATTGAGCAAGCAACCATCGCTTAACAACTATGAAGCCGCATTCAATGGAGTGAAGTCACGACAACTATTGAGCAACTAGCCATCGCTAACAACAACGAAAGCTACCGTCTCCGCCAAATCGTGCATTCACACGATTATCATAAAACTCCTTATACGTCATTGGGGTTTTATCGGGATGTTGTCGGCGCATATGTTGAAGGTAGGTATCATAG
>CAZIKJ010000465.1:0-3639 GCA_964539685.1 uncultured Pelistega sp. | reverse complement strand
GGTCTCACTCAATTAAGCGACACCCATCACTTATTGACACTTAGAACTCAAAGAATTAAGCCATTGCTGGTGCAGCACTCAACAAGCCACCATCCATCACCAATTGACGCTCAGCCAAATCGGCGAGTTTCGGATCATGCGTGACAATGATAAAAGCCGTATTGAAGTCCTGATTCACTTCTTTTAAGAGACTAAACATGCTTTGCGCGGTCTCACGGTCAAGATTACCTGTAGGCTCATCCGCTAAGACCAAGACTGGATTAGCGACCAAAGCACGAGCCAATGCCACACGTTGACGCTCACCGCCCGATAACTCACCAGGACGATGTAAGACACGCTGCTTAAGCCCGACCTTCTCTAGCACCACCTCAGCACGCGCACGAGCGCTTTCATAACTATCACGGCGCATAATCAATGGCATGGCCACATTATCTAAGGCCGTAAATTCTGGTAAAAGATGATGAAACTGGTAGACAAACCCTAGCTTTTGATTACGCAATTGGCTGCGTTGCGACTCACTAAGATGCCCTGTCTCCACCCCATCGACGCGTACCGAGCCTGTACTTGGCTTATCTAAGAGACCCATAATGTGTAATAAGGTACTCTTACCTGAGCCTGAAGCACCGATAATAGCCAACATCTCGCCTGAAGCCACTGTCAAATTTACACCACGCAGAATATCTAAGCGCTCGCCACCGTCTTCATAGAATTTTGTGACATTAGTGACTTCAAGAGCGGCTTGAGCTGAGCTACGCTGATTGACACTATTGCCCGCTCCCTGCGTAGACTCAAGCGCTTGATATAACGGTCTGTTTTTTAAAATACGATTAATCATGACGCAATACCTCCGCAGGTTGTAAACGTGACGCACGCCAGCTTGGGTACAAGGTCGCTAATAGAGAAAGGACCAAAGAAGTTATCGCAATCGTGCTTACTTCATTTAAGTCAACTTGTGAAGGTAATTGATTAATAAAATAAATACCTGGGTCTAAGAAGTGCATGCCTAATAAATTCTCAATCGCTGGCACAATCACATCAATATTATAAGCAATCAGTAGACCTAAGCCCACGCCTAGCGCTGTACCAATAATGCCAATTAAGGAACCTTGCACCAAGAAAATCCACGCGATAGCCATAGGACTGGCACCTAGGGTGCGTAAAATAGCAATATCCGATTGCTTGTCTTTCACTGACATGACTAATGAAGATAAGAGATTAAATGCCGCAACCGCGACAATCAGCGCCAAGATCAAGAACATCATGCGTTTTTCAGTCTTTACCGCCGCAAACCACGTACGGTTATCATAGGTCCAATCACGTGCAATATAACCCACTGGCAAGGTATTCATGAGTTGATTGGCGACTTCAGGCGCATCAATCATATTTTTAATTTTTAAACGTGCCCCTGCAATCCCTGAATCACGGAAAAGCACCGCAGCATCACGCGCTGAGATGAAGGCGAGATTCGCATCGTATTCCGCATGCCCTGAGGAAAACACACCACTCACCGTAAACTGGCGCATACGAGGTGAAAAACCCGTTGGGTTTAAAGAGCCTTGTGGCGTCATCACTAATAAAGTAGAACCTAAATTCACACCAAGCTGAGCCGCTGCACGAGAACCCAAGACAATATTAAAACTACCTGGCGTCAGAGAGGCTAAATCGCCATGCGTAATTTGCTCTGGTAGTTCAGAGACTTGACCTTCGGTGGCAGGGTCTATGCCGCGCACTTCGACGCCTTTTAACACATCCTCTCGCGCCAACATAGCACTGGCGGCAACAAAAGCCGAGGCCCCTTGTACGTTCGGATTCTCTAGCGCTGCTTTGGCCAGTGTCTCCCAATTGCTCAAGCCTTCAGTCGCTTGCACAGTCGGGTTATATAATTGAATATGTGGCAAGACGGATAACATGCGATCTCGTACTTGCACCTGAAAGCCGGTCATCACCGACAACACCACAATCAGGGCAGCTACACCGAGGGCAATTCCTGCCATTGAGCTGCCCGCCACAAAGGATACAAAGCGGTCACGTTTTTTACCACGCCCTTTTGAGCGCGTTAAGCCCGCATAGCGCGAACCAATCCATAATTCGTAAGGTATTTTCACAAGCGTTTCTTTTCAACTAAGGTTACAATCAGGGTCATGGACATTGTTATCGCAGGGGCTCTTCCCCATACTTCTATCGCTCGCGAAATGCAGAAATTTCTTGAGAAATCTGCACCCCATCTGCTTGAGCGACTACGCACTCATCACGCCCAAAGCCAGACCTATGATCTGGACCACTTGAGCTATACGCCGCTGGACGTCTATCAATTGGAAGCGGCAGGTTTGCCGCTCGCTGCCAGTAGTTTAAGCGCACTGCATTTACCTTCAGAGCTACAGCAACACCTCGTACCCGAGCGCGGCATCTATCTTCTGCAGTTAGGCCATATTGCTCTTGGGCAACACAGTGCCAGCTTGCATACAGCGGATGAGTTAGCCATTACACCAGCGCAAAGCTTAGCATTATTTGAGAATGCACAGACGATTTTTGCACACTCTCCGTATAAATTACTCGCCTACCATCCCGACTATTTCTTAGTCGATTTAGGTCCTGAATTTAACGCTGAATTACCCAGCCCGAACCTATTAGCCACGGGCTTCTTGAACGATTGGTGGCCACAAGACGATGCTACTCGTCCCTTGCGTGCACTGTTAGGCGAATTACAGATGAGTTGGTTTAACCACCCTGTCAATCAAGAACGTGAGGCCCAAGGCAAGCGTACGATTAATACCGCCTGGATTTTTGGGGGGATAAAAGGCACAGCCGAACTCATGGCGCACTTGCCCATCACTAGCACCGAGAATCATCACGCTGAGCAAGCGGGACGAAGCGCAAAGATGGTGCGTACAGATAAAGGAAATTATCTACTAATTTCAGATCTACTCTATTCACATCGACAACAAGATTGGGGCATATGGTTGCAGCAATTAAGTCTCCTCGACCAGCGCTTACCTGAGATTGTTACCAGGGCGAGCACTGCTACACACACCAACAATCATGGTGAGGACGCTGACTCACATGCGAGCCCTTATCGACTCGTCTTATGTGGCTTAGATAGGCAAGTGACCCTAAGTCCGCAAAGCTGGGTCAAGCGCACGCTACAATCTAAAAATCAATGGAAGTCTTGGTGGTAATTAAGGCAGTGAGTCGCATCAGTGCAACCCAGCAAGCAATACCTTTAATAGCCAATAGACGCAGGAATTTCTTACCGTGGTGAATTACATCATTAAAGACCGTGTGGTCAATCCAGAATTTGAAGTTAAACTCATTAAGCAAGGTATCAATCCCTTGATGGCTCGCTTATGGGCAGCGCGTGGGGTTAGCGATATTGAACAGACTCAGACACAATGGAAACAGATGCTTGCACCAAGCCTACTTACACAAGTGGAATATGGTGCCAAGCTATTAGCCAATGCGATTGAAGCCGGCAAGCGCCTTTTAATCGTTGCCGACTACGATTGCGATGGCGCCACCGCTTGTGCGGTTGGTGTTCGTGCCTTACGCATGATGGGTGCACAAGTAGACTTTATGGTGCCTAATCGCTTTGAGACGGGTTATGGTTTATCACCAGCGGTCATTGATGTGATTCTACAGAAT
>CAZIKJ010000464.1:0-3902 GCA_964539685.1 uncultured Pelistega sp. | reverse complement strand
GATTAGAATAAACAGCATAGGAGGAATAAAAATGAATAAACCATTAGCAGGCTTGAAAGTATTAGATTTAACGCGCGCCTTATCAGGACCCTTTTGTACGATGACCTTAGCAGACTTAGGAGCTGAAGTTATTAAAGTAGAACCGACGCCTAACGGCGATATGATCCGCCAATGGGGGCCAGTTGATGAAGACATCAGCATTTATTATTTGAGCGCGAATAGAAATAAAAAAGGCATTGGCGTTAACTTTCGAAGCGCAGAGGGGTTAGAGTTTATTAAACAACTCGCACTTAAATCTGACATTGTTGTTGAAAATTTTAAAGTTGGCACTATGGAAAGCATGGGGCTTTCGTTTGCAGAGCTATCAAAACTAAAACCAAGTTTAATAATGGCTTCAATTTCTGGTTTTGGCAGTAAAGGGCCTGCCAAAGATTGGGCTGGTTTTGACCAAATTGCACAAGGCTACTCTGGCTTTATGAGCTTGACAGGAACCCCAGAATCGGGCCCAACACGAGTAGGTACTGCTGTTGGTGATTTAACAGCTGGTATGTGGGCAGTCGTAGGTATTTTGGCAGCTGTTGTGCAATTGAAAAATACTGGTCGCGGTCAACATATTGAAACTTCACTGCTATCAAGTCTTATTAGCCTTTTATCCGTGCAGGGGCAGCGCTATTTAAGCGTTGGTGAGATCCCTCAGCCGTGCGGTAATGTGCACCCAGTGATTGCACCCTATGGAACGTTTGACACCAAAGATGGGCCAATGAATCTTGCTCCTGCCACCCAAGATATGTGGGTGCGTCTGTGCGCGATTTTGGGTTTAGAGCACTTGGTTTCTGATGAGAGATTCATTAATAATGCTGTGAGAATGAAGAACCGCCATGAACTTAAAGAGCTGCTCGAGGAAAGTTTGAAAAATAAGACTCGAATGGAGTGGACTCCACTAATGATTGATCAAGGGATTCCAGCAGGGCCAATTAATAATTTGGAAGATGTTTTCAATGATGAACAAGTTAAGGCGTGTGGCTTGGTACAAAACGCAATCCATCCTGTTCTGGGAGAGTTAAAACAAGTAGCTCTTCCTATACAAATGAGTGGAAATGATGAGCCAAGTGTGATGACTGCACCTCCTGTGTTTGGTCAACACACGCTAAATGTTGCCCAAGATTATGGCTTTGACCCTAGTGAGATTCAGAGACTCATTGAAAGTAATGTTCTCTATCAAGATTCGAGTGTAGAGGTGAGCAATGAGAGTAAATGATACATCTCCTATTCTGACCATTGATGGAAAGATAGCGACGATAGCTTTTAACAAACCTGAGTTCGCGAATAGGCTTTCTCCTAGCGACTTAGAGATATTAAGAGCACACATTCAGACGGTGAACATAAGCGAAGAGGTTCTAGTTCTAAAAATAGTTTCTTCAGGACAATACTTTTGTAGTGGCTATGATATTTCCTCTTTGGCTTCTGATGAAGCTCCTAGCTCAACTTTCTTTGGCGACGTAGTTGATGAAGTCGAAAATTGCAGGGCGGTAACGATTGCCGTCATTCAAGGTGGTGTTTATGGAGGAGGCACGGACCTTTGCTTAGCGTGCGACTTTAGGTTTGGAACTAAGCAAGTCAATATGTTCATGCCAGCAGTTAAATTTGGTCTGCATTTTTATCCTGGCGGTATGAGGAGATATATAAATTGCCTAGGTTTGAATAATGCAAAAAAACTCTTTCTGACTGCGGAAAAAATAGGAGCAGAAGAAATGTATCAAATGGGATTTATAACTCATTTGGTACAAGAGCAAGATCTTCAACAGGCAGCTGCGGAGTTGGCTGACAAACTTTCACAAATGGCACCAATAGCACTGTTAGGTATAAAAAAACATTTAAATTTAATTGCAAAAGGAGTTGAAAAAACAGAAGAGATTTTGGAGGCAGTTCGTATTTCTGAAGCTTCAGAAGATATGAAAGAGGGCGCATTGGCTTGGAAAGAAAAAAGAAAACCAAACTTTAGCGGCCAATAAAAAGTTAAAAAGGAGACAAAAATGATTAAATTTATTATAAAAACACTTGCTTTAATGAGTTGTTCTATTGCAGCACATGCATCAGGCTATCCATCAAAACCAATAACCTTGATTATTGGCTTTCCCCCTGGAGGAGGCGCTGATAATGTGGCTCGAGTGTACGCAGATAACCTCGGCAAGCTTTTAGATCAACCAGTTATTGTTGAAAATAAGCCTGGCGCAGGCTCAACGATTGGAGCATCTCAGGTTGCAAGAGCTAAGCCAGATGGATATACCATATACATGGGAAATTCAAGTGTTATGGGCAGTGATAATGTACTTTATAAGGTAAGTTATACGCCTGAAGACTTTATTCCTGTAGCTAGATTAACAACTTCTCCGATGATTTTGATTGCAAGTAAAAAATCTGGCATCACGAGTGTTAAAGAATTATTAGAGAAAGCGACGAAAAATCCAGGGCAAGTGACTTTTGCATCATCAGGTAATGGTGTGATTACTCACCTAGCGGGTGTAGAGTTTATGAAAGTTTCAGGTGCTCAGATGTTGCATATCCCATTTAAAGGTGGTGCCCCAGCAACTCAGTCAGTAGGAGCAGGAGATACTGATGTCTCTTTTGCAACAGCTCCTTCTGCAAGAGCCATGATTGATGCAGATAAGGTTGTTGCTTTAGGCATAACCTCAAAAGATGCATCAAAAGTAATTCCTCAGTACAAACCAATCGATGAGACGGGACTAAAGGGCTATGACATTACAAACTGGTGGGGAGTTTTTGTGCCTAAAGACACTCCTCAGGAAGTGATTGATGTTTTATTTGAAGCTACTAATAAGGTGTTACAGCAAGACAATGTAATTAAAGGTTTAGCTGCAAACTTTGAAGAGGTAAGTCCATCAAGTTCGCAGAAAGATTTTGAAGAATTCGCTCGCAAAGAAGGTGATTTAGCATTGAACTTAGCCAAAGAGAGCATGAAGACGTCGAATTAGTTCTACTTTCAGGTTCTTGAGAGCGTTAAGAGAAAAACTAGCTGAGTAGATAAAGTTATTTCAACACCCAAAGCAAATCAGTTTGCTTTGGGTGTTTTTTGTTTATGGTGTGGAGCACAAGACAGTATAGTTCATCAAGGCCATTTTAATGCTAAGTTAGCTAAAGAGAGTATTTGTGATACCCTAGAGTTTACTCAGCTTCGCTAACAATAACGATAATTGAACGTAAGTAGCTGTTGCTGTATTAACATCAATAAGAATTATAGTGGATGAATGATTCGACAGACTATGAGTTAGTATGACGTATGGTTCTGCACCTTAATCTTCCAATCATTTCAATAAAGGAGACTTATTATGATTACCTGCCGTCAAGACGTAACCGATATGATCTACACTAGCAAGGTTCAAAATAATATTAAGTGGGCGGATGTTGCTAAGGAAATTGGTCTCAGTAAGGAATGGACCACTGCTGCTTGCCTAGGCCAGATGGCTCTTTCGAAAGAGCAGGCGGATATTGTGGTAAGGATTTTTGGACTTGCTCCCGAAGCTGGCAAGTGGCTGCAAGCCGTACCTTATAAGGGAAGTCTGCCGACCTCAGTACCTACCGATCCGTTGATTTATCGCTTGTATGAGTTGATTAATGTCTATGGTATTAGTATCAAGGAACTCATTCACGAGGAGTTTGGTGATGGGATTATGAGTGCTATTGATTTCTCTATGGACTTGCAACGTGAAGCGGATCCTAATGGCGACCGCGTGAATATTGTCTTGTCGGGTAAGTTCTTGCCTTATAAAACTTATTGATCAATATCATTCTATAAAAAGCCATCAATGTGATGGCTTTTTTTTATTTCATTTTTCTTTTTATATTTGAGCATTAATCTCATTCTCTACATGAAAAAAATTTAG
>CAZIKJ010000463.1:0-1798 GCA_964539685.1 uncultured Pelistega sp. | reverse complement strand
ATATATGTACACAGTATCGACATGTCGTAGATATATTGATTTAATAGTAAGTAAGTAGTAAGAACGAATGCCAATTGTAGCAATTACGTAGTTTTAACCCTTTCATTCACTAAGGAAAACAAGATGACAAGTATCGACTTTACGATCATCCAGTCAAGCATTGACAATGGCCGCATCTACTTTGATGCAAAAGACAAAGGCTTCTTCCCTGAGGATTGTTTCGGTGGACGCAGCGCATCGGAGCATGCGGAAGGCAAAATCACGATTGATGTTGCGGGTGAGAGGCATGAGACTGACATTCGCGTAAGCAGTGCAACACGAATTTCACCTCGTAAAAGCGTGAAGAAATGGCTGCAAGCAGTAGAAGCGAAAGACGGTGACAAAGCCAAGCTACACCGCATCAGTGAGCGCGAGTATCGTTTGGAGTACGTGGGCGCTTAAGTAAGCGGAACAGCGGAATAAGGTATAGAGAAAAAGTCCAGCGAAGCGGCACTCAGTGATGATTAGTGATAATGAACGCTGAGCTGGGCTACTACCCTAGTTATCACCCCTTAGCACAAGCACCACATATAAGCGCACGAAGCCTGAGCCAGTGAAAAAACCATCCCCATTGCATAACTATAAGGAAATTAAAAATGAACAATAAACCACAAACCAATCATAAACAAACTATGCAGTCTACCAATACACACAACAAGACAAACAAACGTTCACAAGGCATCTCAGTGTTCGCATTCCTAAGCTCACTAAGCTTCCTCGCTGGAGAGCCCGAATCCATTGAGCGCCCACTGGGCAAAGTGTTCGATGAGGAGAACAAATCCTCTCAACCCGAGACGGGAGAGGTGATCTTGCCAGGTCGCTTGTACTTTAAGCCTGTAAAGCCAGGGGTGAATTTGCAGCAGACCTTAGAAAATATGCTCGACGACCCCTTAATTAAACAGCACTATGCCCGCCAAGCCATTGTGACCGATTATCAACATATCGTCGGCTACGACAGACTACGTGATGAACATGTGAGCTATTCACTGGCCGAGATTGAAGCCATGAGCGAAGCCGAGCGCAATGAACCGATGAAGTTTTTTTGTACGCTGATGGGCTTGGAGCGGGAATTGTTTCCGAGTGCGAGGGCGTAGAGAAAGTAACGAGGCGGAGCAGCCAGATAAAGCTTCTTCCTGGTATTGGCAGGGATGGAATGGACGTGATGGGCGGGTGTTCGGGTTGTGCAGTTAACGGCAATTCAAAACGGCACTAAAAAACGGCAATTAAAAATTGACCACCTAGGGATTTTAGATTGCCGTTGATATTATTGGTAGTGAGTTTTAGCCAGCGTTAACGTTGAGTTCATTGTTCCGCTGATCTTCAAGCTCTTTGGCCTTTTGCGGATTAGGCCAGTTCTGCATCCTGAGAATACGGTAGTAGTAAAGAATGCTAATTAAGCTAAAAAAACCTAATCTACCATCACCTTGAACCGCTGAAGACAGGATACCAAAAAAACCCATAGGAAAAAAAATGAAGAAAATAGCAAAAAGCCAGTGCACACGACGACGCAGTAAATAAAATCTGAGCACGAATGCAATGAGAAAAAATGCGATGAGCATAAAGCCAGCTAGGATGCTAAGAGCTACGACTTTTTCATTAGCCACAAACAAAGGAATAGCAAAGTGGATAATGACACCGATTATAAAAAGAATTGACCATGAAATATTTTCAGTGAAAACTCTCTTCAAATAGCCTTTTTTAGTTTCCATGCCTTGAGTGTTAATGAGATAGCTATCAATACATGCATCGCGTGCAGTAT
>CAZIKJ010000462.1:0-4814 GCA_964539685.1 uncultured Pelistega sp. | reverse complement strand
AAGTCAATTGCTGTTGCGTTTCAATTTATCAGTTACTACCACCCACAAGATTACATCCAACATTTAGCCCGTGCTTATGAAGCTGCGCAGAGCCCCGCCGCTAAAGATGCAATCGCCCAGATTTTAACCAACTCGCGTATGTGTGCTGAAGGGCACCGTCCTATTTGCCAAGACACGGGTATTGTGAACGTCTTCTTGAAAGTGGGTATGGATGTGCGCTTCGAGCTTAAGGGTACACTCCAAGAGGCATGTGATGAAGGTGTGCGTCGTGGTTATTTAGACCCTGACAATAAATTACGTGCATCTGTCTTAGCCGATGCGATTTTTGAACGTAAAAATACCAAAGACAACACACCCTGTATCCTGAATGTGGAATTAGTACCAGGGGATAAGGTTGAGGTGCAAGTGGCGGCCAAGGGGGGCGGCTCTGAGAACAAGACCAAGTTCGCCATGTTAAATCCGAGCGATGATGTCGTGGATTGGGTCCTTAAGACTGTACCGCTAATGGGTGCTGGCTGGTGTCCTCCAGGTATGCTGGGTATCGGTATTGGCGGGACGGCTGAGAAAGCCATGCTGATGGCGAAAGAAGCACTCATGGAAGACATCGATATGTATGAGTTGCTACAACGTGGTCCACAAAACAAATTGGAAGAATTGCGCATCGAGCTTTATGAGAAAGTGAATGCGCTTGGTATTGGTGCTCAAGGTCTAGGTGGTTTAACCACGGTGCTTGATGTGAAGATTAACACGTATCCAACCCATGCGGCTTCTAAGCCAATCGCCATGATTCCTAACTGTGCGGCAACACGTCACGTACACTTTGAACTCGATGGTTCAGGCATTGCGACACTACCCACACCAGCATTATCGGATTGGCCTGATGTGCATTGGGCGCCTGATTACAATAAATCTACCCAAGTCAACTTAGACACCTTAACCGCCGAAGAAGTCGCTAGCTGGGAACCAGGTCAGACCTTATTGCTAAGCGGTAAGATGTTAACTGGGCGTGATGCGGCACATAAGCGTATAAGCGATATGTTAGCTAAGGGTGAATCACTACCTGTGGATTTTAAAAACCGTGTGATCTACTACGTTGGTCCAGTTGATCCTGTACGTGATGAAGTCGTTGGCCCAGCAGGTCCAACCACCGCGACACGTATGGATAAGTTTACAGAAACTATGCTCGCGCAAACAGGCTTAATTGCCATGATTGGTAAAGCCGAGCGTGGTCCAGTTGCGATTGAATCAATCCGTAAACATAAGAGCGCTTACCTCATGGCAGTAGGTGGTTCCGCTTACCTTGTCTCGAAAGCGATTCGTTCTGCTAAAGTCGTTGGCTTTGAAGACCTTGGTATGGAAGCGATTTACGAGTTTGAAGTGAAAGATATGCCAGTCACTGTGGCGGTTGATGCTCAGGGTACTTCGGTACACAATACAGGACCGAAGAAATGGCAAGCCATCATTGGTAAGATACCAGTGGCGGTTGAGTAAGCTTTGCATAAGGTGTGTTATGGCGGAGGAGCTATAGCACACCTTTTTTGTTCGTATGCTAGCCTCTACAGAAGTGGCAAATTATAACTGTTCTCAAAAGGACTAGAAATGAAGAAAACAACTTATAAGGTTTTAATTAGTGCATTATTAACAGGTTTTGCTGGCACAGCACATGCCGCAGGAACCTTAGTCTATTGTTCAGAAGGGAGCCCAGCGGGATTTGACTCAGCGCAATTTACCGCAGGCACTGACTTTGACGCCGGCGCTAATAATGTCTTTAATCCATTAGTTCAATTCCCACGTGGTGAAACCTTGGCGTCACCTGCTTTAGCTGAAAAGTATGAAGTGAGTGAGGATGGTTTAGTGTATACCTTCCATTTACGCAAGGGTGTGAAATTCCATACAACGCGTTACTTCACCCCAACACGTGACTTTAATGCGGATGATGTGGTATTTACCTTTGACCGTCTTGGCAATAAAGAGAACGCGTTTAATAAAGCGTACCCTGTAGAGTTTCCATACTTTTCTGATATGGGTCTAGCAGAGAACATTAAATCCGTAGAGAAAGTCGATGACTACACGGTAAAGATGACATTAGCTAAGAACGATGCTTCATTTATCCAAACCATGGCCATGCCGATTGGCTCGATTTACTCAGCTGAGTATGCTGAACAATTACTCAAAGAGGGTAAGGCGGAGATGATTAATCAACAGCCTGTGGGTACTGGTCCTTTTGTTTTTGAGCGCTATCAGAAAGACGCCTCGATTCGCTATAAAGCCAATAAAGACTATTGGGACAAGAGCGATATGCCGATGGTGGACAATTTAATCTTTGCCATCACCAAAGATGCCTCAGTACGCCAACAAAAGCTTAAAGCAGGTGAGTGTAATGTGATGTCGTATCCGCTCCCAGCTGATATCGACAATTTAAAACAAGACAGCAAGCTTAATGTGCTTAGCAATCCTGGCTTTAACGTGGGCTTTATCTACTATAACACTGAGAAGAAACCATTCGACTCAGCGGATGTGCGTGTCGCTTTAGACACCGCCATGAATAAAGAAGCGATTATCAAGGCGGTCTATGGTGGTCAAGGTCAATTAGCTCCGAACCCTATGCCGCCGACACAATGGTCATTTAACAAAGACATTAAAGTCCGTGACCTTGATGTGGAAAAAGCTAAAGAATTACTTGCGAAAGCAGGTTACCCTGATGGCTTTGAAGCGACACTATGGTCCTTACCTGTACAACGTCCTTATAACCCGAATGGACGCTTAATGGCGGAGTTGGTGCAAGCGGACTGGGCCAAGATTGGTGTGAAAGTCAATATCATGACCTATGAGTGGGGCGAGTACTTGAAGCGTGCTAAAGCAGGTGAGCACGATATCGTTATGGTCGGTTGGACAGGTGATAATGGTGACCCTGATAACTGGTTAGGTAATCTCTTCGGTTGTGAAGCAGTTGGTGGTAGTAATTACTCACGCTTCTGCTATCAGCCTTTCCAAGATCTCTTGGTAAAAGCTAAGCAATTAAACAATCAAGAAGAGCGCTCGAAACTCTACGAAGAAGCACAGGTGATCTTCCACGGTCAAATGCCAGGTTCACCAGTGGGTACTTCGGTGGTTAACGTGCCACTGACGAATAATGTGGAAGGCTTCAAGATCAGTCCATTTGGCGCTTTCCAATTTACTGGCGTAAGCGTTAAGTAGTCGACAGCTAAGTCCCTAAATACAAGGAGTGGTCCTGGCTGTTGTGAGCAGAACCACTCTTTTATTTTCTGCGACTGCGCATGCGGCGTATGTTACCCACGTACGCCTCATCAAGCATTCGTTCATGTCTAAAAGACTATGGAACAATCCCTATGTTCATGTTTCTACTTAAGCGTCTGTTGCTCTTAATACCGACGTTTTTCGGTATTACCTTACTGACGTTTTTACTTATTCATTCGATTCCAGGCGACCCCGTGCAAATCATGCTCGGTGAGCGCTCCAATGACCCAGTGGTCTACGCCAATATGATGGCGAACCTAGGGCTTGATAAGCCCCTCTATCAACAATATTTTAATTACTTAGGGAATTTAGCCCAGGGTAATTTTGGCAAGTCGTTTGTCACCAGTACTAGCGTATGGACTGAGTTTAAAGCACTCTTTCCTGCGACCCTAGAGTTAGGGATTATGTCGCTCTTGTTTGGCACGATTTTTGGCATCCTATTTGGTGTCTTAGCTGCCGTTAAGCGAGGTTCCATACTTGACCATGGCATTATGGGTGTCTCCCTCACTGGTTATTCTATGCCCATCTTCTGGTGGGGCTTGATGCTGATTATGCTGTTTTCTTCTATCTTAGGCTGGACCCCTGTTTCAGGGCGGATTAGCTTAATTTATGATGTGCAGCCACATACAGGCTTTATGTTAATTGACGCCTGGATTGCCGAAATTGAGGACCCTGACTTCAATAAGGGCGCATTTCTGGATGCCTGTCGTCACTTAATCTTACCAACCATCGTCTTAGGCACGATTCCATTAGCCGTGATTTCACGGATGACGCGCTCTTCAATGCTCGAAGTGATGGGCGAGGATTATGTACGTACTGCTAAGGCCAAGGGTCTCTCTCCACGCCGCGTCATCTTTGTGCATACATTACGCAATGCTATGATTGCCGTGGTAACAGTGATCGGCTTGCAGATCGGCTCATTAGTCGGTGGTGCAGTTCTGACCGAAACGATTTTCTCCTGGCCTGGTATTGGTAAGTGGTTAGTCGATTCGATTTTCCGTCGAGATTATCCAGTGGTACAGAATGGTCTACTGATTATTGCGACCCTGATTATCATTATTAACTTAGTGGTGGATATGGTTTACGGTATTGTCAATCCACGCATTCGTCACGCGCGCTAAGGAGGTAATTATGACAATAGAATCAAGAAATCTTACGCCAAGCGCTCCAGTACCAGTACCACCAGCGACGCCTGCTGTTCCCGCAACTTCATCCGAGGCATTATCTGCAACAGCAGCGGCACCTCTTGCGACTTCAGCTGTACCTACAGCAACAGCAGCGGTACCAGCGGCGCCAGTAGGAATGGCAACGTATCCATCGCCTTTTAAAGAGTTCGTGCTGAATTTTGCCCAGAACCGTGGTGCTGTCTTCGGTTTACTCTTTCTCTTACTGATGGTTTTAGCGGCGATTTTCGCCCCCTTAATTGCACCGCATAGCCCGATCGTGCAATATCGCGACCATATGTTGCAAGCACCTGCATGGGCTGATGGCGGTAGTTGGCAATTTATCCTTGGCACTGACGAGGCAGGCCGTGATGTCTTATCGCGGATTATTCA
>CAZIKJ010000461.1:0-4527 GCA_964539685.1 uncultured Pelistega sp. | reverse complement strand
CTTTCTAGTTGGGCTTGTCTATTAAGGAGATTGTGCAGCTAATTGCACAATCTCGCCCTTATCAGCCTGTTTCTTGGTCCACACTAGTTAGCCTTATTTTTATAATCTATATGGCTTATTTAAGCCACGACAATAGGAGCTTTATCATGGAACAATGGTTACCGAGTCTTATCACTGCCACGCCACAAGAGGGTTATGAGTTGGCGGTTAAGTTGTCTCGACTCGCTGTTAAATTCACACAGCCCTGTGCTGAGACGCGTGAGAAACTACGCGCTGACTACGCCAATAATGCCGATAGTTTGACAATGGTGTCGCAAGTGGTGGCAATTAATTTCCAAACTGTCGCTCAGGCGAACAATTACTGGAAATAGTCTGTCAAGGCGTCTAAGAGTTTTGTCAAGAGTCCCATAGGTTTCACCGCAGCGCTTTTTCGTACTTCAGGATTACTATTCTGCTTGGCGGGTTTTCTCTGCCCGCCACTCTACCTACCTAATTCTTCCAATAGATTTCATAATATCTCCCCTCTTAACAAACCCTTGCAAAGCTGAAACATTCTGTAGAATTATCGCCGCTGTCTGGTGCTATGATTAGGTCTATACATGGCTATTAGGATGGCATGGCAAGACAGTGAGGAGCACAATCTTTCGACGTTTGCGGCTTTTCTTTTTTTAAGGTCTTCAGGGTCTTTCTTGCTCTAGCCTATGTCATCTTCTGGTACGGAGGTTTTTTATGGCGGTTCATTTTTCGGCTTCGGCATTCCTTGCCTCGGCGGTATCCTTTACGGCACTGGCTTTTTCTCCATTAACCGCTGTTCAAGCACAAGAGATCGACTCGATTAATGCGACTTTCTCGGTCGGGATGAATAGTGATCCAGGTGAGTCTAATGGCCGCTTAACGGTGCAACGTAATGGGCCGCAGTATGATGCGAAGTTCGAGGCGGAACATGCCTTGTTGGATATTACGCAGCAGGCTCGCTTCAATATGCAGCAATGTCAAGTACAGCCCCAGTCGTATTCGAATAATGCGAATCCTGCATTTAAATCACGGGTGAAGGAAACGATTGCCTTCGACTGGGGCAGTAAGCAAGCGAGTTACACAAATAATGATGCGGATAAGAATAAACGCTTTAATCTGGTGCCTGCTCTATATGACCCTTTAAGTTTCTTCTTCGCGGCGCGTTGCGACCTAATGGCGGGTAAGACGCGCTTTACGTATCCGCTTATCTATAAGGGCAATGAGCGTAAGCATACGTATGTGGTAACGGGTAAGCAAATAGTGCACACGGGCATGGGGGATGTAGAGGCGTTAGTGGTGCAGCGTGAGCGTAGTAATAAGGATAGGATTACGCGCTTCTATGTGGCGCCAAGCTGGGATTATATGCTGGTGAAGATTGAGCATCGTGAAAGTGCGCTGGCTCAAGGTTCAGCGACTCTGCTGAGTATGGATTATAAGGTGTCGAAGTAAGGTCTTTCTTAATGACTGGGACTTTCCACAAGCTATATTTTAAATATGTCAAATGACCGTCAAATGAGAGCTGAATTCTACCCACAAAAAAACCACCGAGGTACGCCCATCGGTGGTTTTTCTTTACTTAAAACCTATACGAATTAACGTACGTGTTTCCAGTATGTGCGGTTCAATTGCCATGCTACTACGAAGAAGATAGCAAGGAATAACATAACCCACATACCGAGTGTCTTACGGCTCTCGGCGTATGGTTCAGCCGCCCAACCTAAGAAGGCTGTTAGGTCTGCCATATCTTTATCGAACTGGGCTTGTTTTGCTGTGTCTAAGTAAGTGATCGCAGATTCTGAGTGCGCACCGCCTTTGTGGTCAGCTAATACTTCGTTGCTCACTTCAGTACGGTAGCCGTGCTGATCAACCTTGCTGACAACCTTGTGCCACTCAGGAGTACCATTCTTATCAACCGCTTTAATATCAGTGAAAGTTACTTCAACTGGACCAGCTTGTTCCCAGAATGGGTTAGGCATACCAGCACTTGGGAATGCTAAGTTATTCCAACCAAGGTCGCGTGTCTTGTCACGGTAGAAAGTACGCATATAGGTATAGATGTAGTCTGTACCTGGTTGACCTAAGTTCTCTGCTTTCGCACGTGCCATCAACGATAGGTCTGGTGGAGTTACACCGAACCATGTCTTAGCGTCTTTAGGTTGCATGGCGATAGTCATGTAATCACCGATCTTCGCATCATTGAAGATTAAGTTTTCGGTGATTTCAGTTTCGCTTAAACCTAAATCCAGTAAGTTCTTGTAACGCAAAAGTTTTGCGCTATGGCAGTTCATACAGTAGTTAACGAATAATTTAGCACCATTCTGTAGTGCTGCTTTATCAGTAGCTTTAACGGGGGCGACATCCCATGGGTGACCACCTGTAGCGGCATGAGCTGCACCGCTACCAAGAGTCAACATAACAACCAACGCGCCTATAATCTTTTTAATCATGTTCTTTCCTAATGATCTTAGTGAGGACGATAAGTAACGCGATCGGGAACTTGTTTGAATGTACCCAAACGACTCCAGATTGGCATAAAGAAGAAGAACGCCAAGTAGAGAACCGTACCAACTTGCGAAATGATATTCAGCAACTCTGAAGGAGCTTTCGTACCGATAATGCCTAAGATAATGAAGTTAATGACGAAGATTACGTAAATCAATTTGTGCCAGCCTGGACGGTAGCGAATTGATTTAACAGGCGACTTGTCTAACCATGGTAAGAAACCAAGGATAACAACCGTACCACCCATCACAACAACACCCCAGAACTTCGCGTCAAATACGCGTAGAGCAATCGCTACACCGATTAGAACCACTGGGAAAATTAATTTCCATGGTGCTTTAATGTTCTTGCTAAGTAGGATACCTACCGCAAAGATAAGTGCAAAAGCGACCAACACCCATGTAAACTCGTCCGTCGTTGCACGTAGCATTGAGTAGAACGGAGTGAAGTACCAAACTGGCGCAATGTGCGGAGGTGTTTGGAACGGGTCAGCTGGTAAGAAGTTATTCGACTCTAGGAAGTAACCGCCCATAGTTGGTGCAAAGAACATAATCGCTGCGAACACAAGCAAGAAGCCTGCTACGCCTAAGATGTCATGCACGGTGTAGTATGGGTGGAACGGAATACCGTCAAGTGGACGACCATTGGCATCAACTTTCTCTTTGATTTCTACGCCATCAGGGTTGTTCGAGCCTACTTCGTGCAGCGCAATAATGTGTGCAACGATAAGACCAATTAACACTAATGGAATGGCAATCACGTGGAAAGCGAAGAAGCGGTTCAAGGTAGCATCAGATACTACGAAGTCACCACGAATCCAGATTGATAATGGCTCGCCAACGAATGGAATCGCTTGGAACAAGTTAACAATCACTTGAGCACCCCAGAAAGACATCTGGCCCCAAGGTAATAGGTAACCGAAGAATGCTTCAGCCATCAAGCAAAGGAAGATCGCAACACCGAAAATCCACACGAGTTCACGTGGTTTGCGGTACGAACCGTAGAGCATGCCACGGAACATATGCAAATACACCACAACGAAGAACATCGATGCGCCGGTTGAGTGCATATAGCGAATAATCCAACCATAAGGCACCTCGCGCATAATGTACTCTACTGAAGCGAACGCAAGCTCACCGTCAGGTTTGTAGTGCATTACCATGAAGATACCAGTGACGATTTGGATCACTAGTACAAGCATCGCTAATGAGCCAAAGAAATACCAAAAGTTAAAGTTCTTAGGCGCATAGTATTCGCTAAGATGCTCTTTCCACAATTTGGTCGCGGGGAATCGTTGGTCAATCCAACCTAACAATCCCGTCGTTTCAACAACTTTATTGCCGGCCATAATTTAGGCTCCTTGTTTTATTGAGGCAAATTAACCTGCTTGTTCCACACCCACCATAATATTATTATCGTCGATAAAATAATATGGAGGAACCAATAGATTATCTGGCGCAGGCATGTTCTTGAGAACGCGACCAGACAAGTCAAAATATGAACCATGACATGGGCATAGGAAACCACCTTCCCAGTCAGCAGGCATGCCATCACCACCACGGGCAAAGCGTGGTGAAGGAGAACAGCCGAGGTGTGTACAAATACCCACACACACTAACCATTGTTCCTTACGGCTACGTGTTTCATTCTTAGCCCACTCAGGCGTAAAACCAGGACGGTCTGAATCTGGGTCAGCTAAGTGATCACGGACCTTAGCAAGGCCGTCAATCATCTCTTTAGTGCGATGTAAGATCCACACAGGCTTACCTTGCCACTCTGCCGTGAACATAGTGCCTGGTGCAATTGAGCTAAGGTTTACCTTAACAGGGGCACCCGCTGCTTTCGCGCGCTCTGATGGGTTCATTGAAGCAACAAACGGGACTGCTGTTGCTACACCAGCAACACCACCAACGGCACAGGCGGTACCTAGCCAAAAGCGGCGTGAAGGGTCGGCTGGTAAAACGTCTGGAGAAGACTGCCCTTCGTTCTCATATATTTTTGGTTCCTGAC
>CAZIKJ010000460.1:0-4736 GCA_964539685.1 uncultured Pelistega sp. | reverse complement strand
GCAATCCAGCCCAATCCAAATAAAATTGGGATGATAACTAGCCACCAACTTTCAAAATCCAAAATTAGCTCCTCTTATTTCACTTCGTATTGCGCAAGATTAATCATGTTTGATGGCCACATAGCCACTCGGCGTACTCGAAGTCTCTGAGCTTGATAGCGATTGTTGTGCAAGGCGTTGTTGATTACCAGCGATGGTTAAATCACTTTGTAAATGTTTAACTTCACTTTTCAGACGACTTACTTCACGACTCTGGCGGTAACGTGTTGGCAAGGTCAATAGATACATGTACAGCGCACCTGCAATAAAGGCGATCAATAAAACCACCACTAAAGGCACTGACGGTAATGTCACATCACCATACAAATTAACGGCGATCGGTGCCGTATTCTTCACCGCAAATAATAAAACCAGTACAAAAATGATTAAGCGTAAAGCCCAAATAAGGTAGCGCATATTAAACATTCCTTCTATGTCAATTTCCATCATTGTAATAGATTTCAATCGCTCTGGTTCAAGAATCCATAAAAAAATCCTGATGCCTAAGACACCAGGATTTATACCACAAGCTAAGTAGATGAGCATTAAGCGGCGCGATGAATGCCCTTAGGTGCTACTTTCTCTTGCTCTTCGGTTTGAAAGACTAAGTCCACTCTTTCGCGTAACTCTTTGCCGGCTTTAAAATGCGGTACCCGCTTGCCAGGTACCTGCACTTGCTCACCAGTTTTAGGATTACGTCCAAGACGAGGGGCTCTCTGTGAGAGAGAAAAGCTGCCGAAACCACGAATTTCAATTCGCTGACCGTTAGCCAATGCATCGGCCATCGCATCTAGCATGGTTTTTACAGCAAAATCCATATCACGCACAGCGAGCTGTGGATAGCTCGCTGCTAGGGCCTCAATCAACTCTGATTTCGTCACAGTTTAATCGTCTTTAGCTTGATCTAATTTAGCTTTCAACAAGGCACCTAAGTTAGTTGTACCTGAAGAAGCGCTAGCGTCGTGCAAGCTTTCTAATTTGTCAGCTGTTTCTGCGTTATCACGTGCTTTAACAGATAACTGGATAGAACGAGCTTTACGATCAATGTTCAAAATCATCGCTTCAACGTTATCACCTTCTTTCAATACTGTCGTTGCATCTTCAACACGACCAGTAGAGATTTCAGATGCACGTAGGTAACCTTCAACGTCAAGTGATAATGTCACTACTGCGCCTTTAGGCTCAACAGATTTCACTACACCAGAAACGATAGCACCCTTGTCGTTAGCAGAAGCGAAGTTATTGAATGGGTCACCTTCAAGCTGTTTAACACCTAAAGAGATACGCTCTTTATCTGTGTCGATAGCAAGAACAACCGCTTCAATTTCGTCACCTTTTTTGTAGTTGCGAACAACTTCTTCACCTGGTTCGTTCCAAGACAAATCAGATAAGTGAACGAGACCATCAATACCGCCTGCTAAGCCGATAAATACGCCAAAGTCAGTGATTGATTTGATTGCGCCTTTGATTTTGTCGCCACGTTTGAAGTTAGTTGCAAACTCTTCCCATGGGTTTGTGCGAGTTTGTTTCATGCCTAAAGAAATACGACGACGATCTTCGTCAATTTCTAGTACAGCAACTTCAACCTCTTCACCTAGGCTAACCACTTTACGTGGGTCAACGTTCTTGTTAGTCCAGTCCATTTCAGAAACGTGAACAAGACCTTCAATACCTGTCTCAACTTCAACGAATGCACCGTAGTCAGTTAAGTTAGTCACTTTACCAAACAAGCGAGTGCCTTTCGGATAGCGACGTGCTAGACCAACCCATGGGTCTTCGCCTAATTGTTTCACACCTAGAGACACACGGTTCTTGTCTTGGTCAAACTTAAGTACTTTAGCTTCAACTTCTTGACCAACGGTTAACACCTCAGATGGGTGACGTACACGACGCCATGCCATATCGGTGATGTGTAATAGACCGTCGATACCGCCTAAGTCAACGAATGCACCGTAGTCAGTGATGTTCTTAACAACGCCAGTAACCACTGAACCTTCTTGTAGGTTCTCAAGTAGTTTTTGACGCTCTTCACCCATGCTCTCTTCAAGCACTGAACGACGCGATAGAACCACGTTATTACGCTTACGATCAAGCTTAATAACTTTGAATTCCATGGTTTTACCTTCGTATGGTGTGGTGTCTTTAACAGGACGCACATCAACCAATGAACCCGG
Source organism: uncultured Pelistega sp. (assembly GCA_964539685.1). GTDB lineage: Bacteria > Pseudomonadota > Gammaproteobacteria > Burkholderiales > Burkholderiaceae_B > Taylorella. Next base: position 2,523 of record CAZIKJ010000460.1, on the reverse strand, counting down.
TAAGAAAGCACGAATACCGTTAGTCATAACGGTTAGACCGCCCTTGACTTTACCAGTAATAGTACCAGTAATCATTTCGCCAGATTCTAATGCTTGCTCTAATGATAACCAAGCAGATAGGCGTTTTGCACGATCACGTGACAAGATTGTGTCGCCATAGCCGTTCTCTAGAGAATCGATAGCTACAGAAACAAAGTCACCAGCTTCAACTTCAATTTCGCCTTGATCGTTTAAGAATTCTTCACGAGGAATGTAAGACTCAGATTTTAAACCTGCGTTTACAACAACAAAGTTATGCTCAACACGCACGACTTCGGCTGAAATCACCTCACCTGATTTCATATCTTGGTTTTTTACGCTATCTGCAAAAAGGTCTGCAAAGCTTTCGCCACCCATGGCGTCTTGTAAAGTTAATGTTGACATTAAGAAATATCCAAACGGCTATTAAGCCAGTAAAAAAATGCACACCGAATAAAGCCACGTACGGGCCGATATCCAGTGGAGTTAACAATATCTTCAGGCATATTCAATTCAAAACAGTCAGTCAGCTTATGCCCATACTAATGATTTGAGGCGATCTACCTTAAAGAGCCTATCCTCAATTCTCCCGACTTAAATCCCCTAGAAGAGATTTGAGCAGTTTTCTAAATTTATCAAAGATTTAGCGCAAATTGAGAATACAAGATTTTAACGAAAAAAACCTTGACTATCAAGCGCTTAGCCAAGGTTTTCGCATAATAAAGACATTCTGTGCCTTATTTCACCACAAAATAAGGCTTAACTCAGTTAAATCAATGAGTTAAAGTAATAAATCAGCGCACAAAATTAACCACTAGAATACGTAAACAAGCCAAATACTGAGCTAGTATCGCCAAATCAGACAATACATCCCCTGATACGGCTTACTTAGCCTGCTTGTGCTCGCCACAACTCAAGGACTTTTTGTGTGGTTTGCTCGATACTTAACTGACTGGAGTCAATAATATGCGCGTCTGCTGCCGGCTTCAAGGGAGCCACTGGGCGCTCCATATCTTGCTTATCACGTGCTTGCAAGTCGGCTAATATCGACTCAAATTGACCATCTAGACCGAGATTCTGCAATTGACGATAGCGACGCTGGGCACGCTCATTAACATCAGCCACGAGAAATATCTTCAGCGGAGCATGTGGAAAAATCACCGTTCCCATATCACGACCATCAGCAACAAGCCCAGGTTCCTTAGCAAACAAGCGTTGACGCTCTAATAAGGCCTGACGCAGGGCTGGATAAGTTGCTACTTTGGATGCTAGCTTACCTACTGCCTCTTGGCGAATGGCCTCGGTCACCTCCTCTCCATCGAGGAAAACACATAAGTCCTTAAATACAATTTGCATCTTTAAAGCAAGCTCAGCAATTGCAGATTCATCTTCTGGCGCTAGACCTGCTTGCAGTGCTGCATAAGCACTGAGGCGATACAAAGCACCTGAGTCGAGCGTATCCCAGCCTAATGCTTGCGCGACTTTCGCACTGATGGTTCCCTTGCCAGAGGCGCTCGGTCCGTCAATAGTAATCACATTCATGATACTAAACCTTGATAAACACTAAAGTAACGAGGGAATGTCTTGGCCACACAATCAGGATCCAGAATGCGCACCCCAACTGGCCCGAAGGTCGCTAAGGAAAAGCACATCGCCATACGATGGTCATCATAGGTCTCAATTGCGGCTGTTTGCCATTGCTGAGGTGGCTCAATACGCAACCAATCGGGACCTGAACTGACTAGCGCGCCCAATTTACTTAATTCAGCATGCATAGCAGCAATACGATCGGTTTCCTTAACACGCCAGCTGGCAATATTACGTAGCGTACATGGGCCATCGGCATATAAAGCTAATACCGCAGCCGTCATGGCCGCATCAGGGATTAAATTAAAATCACGGTCAAAGGCCTTAAGTGGGCACTCAGCTAAGTCTGGACCACTAACCTCAACATAATTATCACCCATCGTGATCTGCGCGCCCATATCAGCTAAGACTTCAGCAAACTGAATATCCCCTTGGATGCTTTCTTGACCGACACCCACAATACGCACGGGTCCCTGGCCAATAGCACCCAGTGCCATAAAATAGGAGGCGGAAGAAGCATCGCCTTCAATTTCCAAGCTTTCTGGACTTTGGTAACTCGCATCAGCGGCAATCGTAAATTGCTGCCAATTTGCTTGCCGCACCCGTACACCAACCCGTGCCATCAAATTCAGGGTAATCGCAATATAGGGTTTAGAAATTAACTCCCCCTGCACCTGAATCTTAACCACCTCACCTGTTTTCGCCGCAATCAGTGGTGAAACCAGCAAAAGAGCCGTTAAGAACTGACTTGATACCGAACCATCAATCAGAATGGCCTCTTTGACACTCAGATTCGGTGTTGAGATACGCAAGGGGGGGTAACCTGGATTCTGTTCATAAGCAATCTGGCAGCCGAAACTGAGCAGTGCATCGACTAAATCACCAATCGGTCGTTCATGCATACGCGGCACACCGTGC
>CAZIKJ010000459.1:0-2848 GCA_964539685.1 uncultured Pelistega sp. | reverse complement strand
AATTAATTCGCTGGCAGGGCGAGTTGCTAAGGCGCTTGATGCAGAGCCCAGCACAAGATAGCGGGGCATCACAATGAGACCTTTATTAAGAGGGGTTCTGATCACTATCGGCCTACTGTTATTTTGGCAGTTCATTGTTTGGATCACGCAAGCGCCGCACTTTATCTTGCCTGCACCAGGGCGTGTCGCACAGGTCTTATGGCAACGCTGGGATCTCATTGCAGAACATGCGCAAGTAACCTTAATTGAAATTCTTCTCGGTATGCTCTTAGGCTGTCTGAGTGGTTTCTTGTGCGCTTTATTATTGCAGGCGGTCAAGTCTGTGCGGCTCTGGCTTTTGCCAATTTTGGTGGTGAGCCAAGCTATCCCGGTATTTGCTTTGGCACCTGTCTTAATGGTCTGGTTCGGATATGGTATGCTGTCTAAGGTCATAATGGCGAGTTTAGTCATATTCTTCCCCGTGGCATCAGCCTGTTATGATGGTTTGCGCCAGACGCCTAAAGCCTGGTTAGAATTAGCCCATACCATGCAGGCAAGTCCCTGGCAGTTATTGTGGCAGATTCGTCTGCCAGCTGCTTTACCAGCTTTAGCTTCAGGTTTGCGGGTGGCAGCCTCGATTGCACCGATTGGTGCGGTGGTCGGGGAATGGGTAGGCTCTAGTGCGGGTTTAGGCTATATGATGTTACAAGCCAATGGACGGATGCAGACAGATGTAATGTTTGCGTGCCTCTTTGTCTTGGCGCTAATGGCGGTGTTTTTATACTTTGCTTTGGATGTGGCGTTGAGGCGCTGGATTCGCTGGTGATAGCGTGGCTACATGTCGGCAGTTGCGTTGTGATAAATCATAAGGTAGGAGAAGTTATGCGGTTGATGAAGAAGGGGATGTTTGTTGCCTTAAGTTTGGCTTTTTCAAGTCAGTTGGCAGTAGCCCAAGATAAATTAAGTTTGGCCTTGGATTGGTTCGTAAATCCAGACCATGCGCACTTGGTGATTGCCCAGCAGAAAGGCTTTTTCAAAGAGCAAGGTTTAGAGATTGAATTGATTGAGCCAGCAGACCCTTCTATGCCACCGAAATTAGTGGCAGCGGGTAAAGCGGATTTAGCCGTGACTTACCAACCGCAACTGCATATGCAAATTGACGAGGAGTTACCACTCACGCGAATTAGTACCTTAGTAGATAATCCATTGAATTCCTTGGTGGTGTTGGAAGACGGTCCGATTAAGACGATTACTGATTTGAAAGGCAAGAAGGTGGGCTTTTCGGTTGGGGGCTTTGAGGATGTCTTATTGAAAGTCATGTTACAACATCATGGCTTAAGTATGAATGATGTGGAACTAATTAATGTGAATTGGTCATTATCGCCTTCCCTGATTGCCAAGAAAACAGACGCGGTTATTGGTTCATTTCGTAATTTTGAGCTGAATCAAATGCTTCTTGAAAATCATAAGGGGCGCGCTTTTCTGGTGGAAGAGCATGGTGTGCCTGTGTATGAAGAATTGATTATCGTGGTGAATAATAATGAGCGTGAGCAGACTGATAAGTGGCAACGCTTTAATCGCGCGCTGAAACAAGCTATTGAGTATATTCAGGCGCAGCCAGAGCAAGCTTGGGAGGATTTTAAAGCCTACAAGCCTAAAGAGTTAGATACCGATTTAAATCGCTTGGCTTGGAAGGATACCTTGCCCTATTTAGCGAAGGAGCCGGCTAAATTAGATGCTGCGCGGTATCAGAGCTTTGCACAGTTTATGTTTGATAATCAATTGATTAAGAAAGCACCACCAGCCGTTGAGAGTTATGCGATTGAACCTTAGGTCGTGAGAGTGTTTGATACTCTAGTTAGCTCTAACGCATCAAACTCATTAACATAAAGCTTGACAAGGCAGTTGCCATAACGTTGATTTGATGGATTTTCAACAGTACTTCATCAATGTGTAGTTTTAAGAATATTTCGATAAGGATCCAAGATGTTTGATTATTTAGTTTCTGAATGCCAACAAGATTGGCAGGATTATATTCAGCATGAGTTTGTGCGCGGACTGGGTGATGGGAGTTTATCGAAAGAGAGTTTCCAACACTATTTAAAACAGGACTATTTATTTCTTATTCAGTTCACCCGTGCGTGGGGGCTGGCCGTATATAAGAGTGATAACTTTGAAGATATGCGCTATGGACAAGCGGGTGTGAATGCCATGCTAGATACCGAAATTCAATTGCATATTGATTATTGTAAAGACTGGGGGATTTCTGAGGCTCAGTTATTGCAGGAAAATGAGGCAAGTGCGACAGTTGCTTATACGCGTTATGTTTTAGATCAAGGTTTATCGGGTGATTTATTGCAATTGCACGTGGCCTTAGCGCCATGCTTGATTGGCTATGCTGAAATTGCCAAGTGGTTGTTGGCACAGGAGTTTACGCAATTAGAAGGTAATCCGTATCGTCCTTGGATTGAGATGTACGCCAGTAAAGAGTTTCAAGCCGCCGCTGAGTATGAGAAGGTGGTTTTAGCGCGTTTAAGCGAAGGATTAGAAAGCTCGCGCAAGCAAAAATTAGCCAAAGTCTTTAGAACGGCAACACGTATGGAAGTGGCTTTCTGGGATATGGGTGTTAACCGCACGTTTTGATGCTCTCTATCATACGCCTTCAGCGAATCGCCGCAGGAATATGGTGCTTAAGTACATGGTTGAGAAGCTTAGTAAGACTCAGGGACGAGACTTAGGTCTTAATGGGATAGATCTTAATGGGATAAATCTTAATGGGATAGATCTGAATGAGACCGAGCTTTAGGGGAATTGTGGGTCTAGAGAGAAGTGGAAAGTATTCAAATATCTAGGTGTGACACACCACACC
>CAZIKJ010000458.1:0-1698 GCA_964539685.1 uncultured Pelistega sp. | reverse complement strand
GCTTGTTTACGTAAGTAAGCTGGCACATCACGCTCAGAAGAATCCAAACGTGCACCTAGACCACCACGGTTAAAGCTGCGGCCACTACGTATACCAATAGCACCAAGACTTTCTGGTTTAAGGTCTTGAGATGGTTGGAACATAGCAATACCGTCAGTACCTGTACCCACGCCTAAAACTGGAATTTCCACATCGGCATCATGCACTAATTCAGCTTGTTTGCGTGAGCCTAAGCCAGTAGCTACAACGGTTACACGTAATTCATCACCCATGGTTTCGTCTTTCGCATGACCTGAGATAATCATGGCATCTTGATCAGCATAGCTCGTGATGATTTCGTTAATTTGCTTAACTTCACTCATCTTCAAGCTACCACCCGCCGTAATATTAATCAATACACCACGTGCGCCATTCAAGTTAACACCCTCAAGTAATGGGCAAGCGATTGCCGCTTCAGCGGCTTTCTTGGCACGGTCTGGACCTGATGATGCTGCAGTTCCCATCATTGCTTGACCATATTCGCCCATGATAGTTTTAACGTCTTCGAAGTCAACGTTAATAATACCTTGAACGTCAATAATTTCAGCAATACCTGCGCAGGCATTATTCAAGACGTTATCAGCTTCTTTGAAGCACTCTTCAAGTGTTGCGTCTTCCGACATATTCTCGTAGAGTTTTTCGTTTAGAACCACGACTAAAGAATGAACATGTTTCGATAATTCATTCACGCCATCTTCAGCAATACGCATACGCTTAGTGCCTTCGAAAGCGAAAGGTTTAGTGACAATACCAACAGTGAGAATGCAAAGTTCTTTAGCGATTTCTGCTACTACGGGTGCAGCACCTGTACCTGTACCACCACCCATACCGGCAGTGATAAATACCATTTGTGCGCCATTCAAGGCAGCACGAATGTCTTCACGAGCTGATTCGGCGGCCGCACGACCTTGATCAGGACGAGCTCCTGCGCCTAAACCACTCTTACCTAGGGGAATGCGAGTCTCCGCTTGTGTTAGCTCAAGCGCTTGTGCGTCAGTATTAGCACAAATAAAATCAACTCCGCGAATACCAGATGCAATCATGTGGTTAACCGCATTACCACCTGCACCACCAACACCGATTACTTTAATTAAATTACCACCTGGATTTCTGTCCTCAACAATACTGAATCCATAAGTCATGTTCCCAACTCCTAATTTCTGAAACCATTAACGAAACCCCCAAATTTCGGAAATCGTCTCAAAGAAAAGCCCAGCGCGTAACTTCTCGGTCTTCTCTTTGAACCGCCTCCGTATTCATCATGTAAGTCTAGTAAGCTTGGCTTTATGCGGATGTTTTACATTTCCCCTGTAAAACACCGCAATATGCATTAATAATAGCTAAAAACCTAGTTATTTCGCCTTACACAACAAAATACTTATACAGTAGATACTGTCTCCTTAATTATAGTTCAATTAAGGACGTAATCCCAGATTCTTTTGAGTAAATTTTGTTTCTTAGATGTAAATTCCTGATCATCCAATTGAACACGTGCTTGTTTAAGCAAACCCATCACGGTTGCAAATTGTGGTTGACAGACAACATCAGACAAACTACCGTCATATAAAGGCTCCCCTGCCCTAACCGGAAGTTCAAAAATATCTTCGGCCAACTCGACAATACCCGGCAATAAAGCGGTTCCACCAGTCAGGACAATTG
>CAZIKJ010000457.1:0-5493 GCA_964539685.1 uncultured Pelistega sp. | reverse complement strand
CAGTAAGAATTTGCTTACTAGTCTCCCTAAATAATTGATTGTTCCACGTGGAACATTGAGTCAAAATGAATTACCCTGAAGAATTTGATGTGATCGTAGTTGGTGGTGGTCACGCTGGTACTGAGGCGGCTTTAGCTGCTGCACGTACTGGAGCCAAAACTCTATTATTGACACATAATATCGAAACACTTGGACAGATGTCATGCAATCCATCAATTGGTGGTATTGGCAAAGGGCATTTGGTTAAGGAAATTGATGCCTTAGGTGGTGCTATGGCACTAGCTGCTGATGAGGCAGGAATACAATTTCGTATCTTGAATGCCTCTAAGGGGCCAGCTGTACGTGCAACACGTATACAGGCTGATCGCTTATTGTATAAACAAGCAATTCGTGGTCGTTTAGAAAATCAGGAGAATTTATTTATCTTCCAACAATCAGTTGATGATTTAATTCTTGAAGGTGTCAAAGTTGTAGGAGCTATTACACAAATTGGTATTCGATTTCGTGGTAAAGCTTTGATTCTAACAGCAGGTACTTTTTTAAACGGCTTAGTACATGTTGGTTTAAGTAATTATTCAGCAGGCCGTGCTGGCGATCCACCATCAGTGAGTTTGGCTCATCGTCTTAAAGAGATGCAGTTACCACAAGGTCGCTTGAAAACTGGAACACCCCCAAGAATTGATGCGCGAACAATTGATTTTTCTAAATTAACTGAGCAAGCTGGCGATGTTGATCCAATCCCTGTGTTTTCATACATGGGTAGTGTTGATATGCACCCCAAACAAATTTCTTGTTGGATTACGCATACTAATCAAAAAACTCACGATATTATTCGCGGTGGCTTAGATCGTTCACCCATGTATACGGGTATTATTGATGGTGTTGGTCCACGTTATTGTCCTTCGGTTGAAGATAAAATTCATCGTTTTGCAGATAAAGAATCACATCAAGTATTCTTAGAGCCAGAAGGCTTATTAACCCATGAAATCTACCCTAACGGAATTTCAACTAGCTTGCCTTTTGATGTGCAACTCGAATTAGTGCACTCATTACCAGGGTTGGAGAATGCACATATTCTACGTCCAGGTTATGCTATTGAATATGATTATTTTGACCCACGTTCACTTAAAGCTAGTTTAGAAACTAAATCCATCAGCGGTTTGTTCTTTGCGGGTCAAATTAATGGCACAACGGGCTATGAAGAAGCTGCTGCACAGGGATTGATTGCAGGATTGAATGCCGCACGTTTTGTTAAAGGGCTAGATCCATGGACACCACGTCGTGATGAGGCATATATTGGTGTTCTGATTGATGATCTTATTACACGAGGGGTCACTGAACCTTATCGTATGTTTACCTCACGAGCAGAGTATCGCTTGAGTTTACGTGAAGATAATGCTGATTTTCGCTTAACTGAAATGGGTCGTGAGTTAGGGCTCGTTGATGACGCACGTTGGGAATCGTATTCACGTAAGAGAGATAATATCGATAATGAAATTGATCGTTTATCATCAATTCGAGTACACCCTAAGACCTTTGATAAGGCTGCCACTATTGAATTATTTGGCAAGCCATTAGAGCGTGATTATTTATTAGCTGATTTGCTTAAACGCCCTAATATATCGTATGAACAAATCATGAGTTTACCTACGAGTGAAGATTTCCGTAGCCAAGAGAATTTAAGTGAGACTGAAATTGAACAGATTGAAATCCGCTTAAAATATGCGGGTTATATCACACGCCAAAAGGTTGAAGTCGATCGTCACTTGCACTATGAGAATCAGAAGATTCCAAGTGATATGGATTATGATTTGATGACGAATTTATCATTTGAAGCACGTGATTTATTAAAGCGTCATCGCCCTGAGACTATTGGGCAAGCTACACGGATACAAGGTGTTACGCCAGCGGCGATTTCCTTGTTATTAATCCAGTTAAAGCGCTTGCAACAGTCTGTATAGTGGAGAGTGTAGTGCAACCTGAAATTCGCCAGTATTTACTTGAAGGTAGTAAAGAATTAGGCTTAAACTTAAGTACAGAGCAAGAACAATCTTTGCTACTATATATGCAGCAATTAAAGCGTTGGAATAAAACCTATAATTTAACTGCCATTAAAGATGATGAGCAGATGTTAAGTCATCATATTCTTGATAGTTTGGCAGTAGTTGCTCCACTTAGACATAAGTTTTCTCATAAAACTGCGATCACAATACTTGATGTCGGTTCAGGAGGCGGTTTACCTGGCGTAGTGCTCGCTATAATGAATCCAGATTGGCAGGTTAAATGTGTTGATGCTGTTGAGAAAAAGACGAGTTTTATCACTTTAAGTTCAGGTGTTTTAGGATTAAAGAATCTTAGCGGCAAGCATTCTAGAATTGAAGAGTTAGTGATTGAGCCAGTAGACTTGGTGATTTCAAGAGCTTTTGCATCATTGACAGATTTTGCCAATTGGGCTGGTCATCACGTCGCACAAGATGGCCATTTAATTGCCATGAAGGGACATTATATTGAGTCTGAAGTGGAAGAATTAAGTACACATAGTGATTGGCAAGTTGAATCCTATGAAAGTATTGTTGTGCCGCGACTTGATGCACAACGTTGTCTAATCTATTTACAAAGAAAAAACTTAGCAAAAAGAGGGAATTAAATTGGCAAAAATCTTTTGTATCGCAAACCAAAAGGGCGGTGTTGGTAAAACCACAACGGCTATTAATTTAGCGGCCAGTTTAGCCACTCACAAGAAGCGTGTCTTATTAATTGACCTTGATCCACAGGGTAATGCAACTATGGGTAGTGGCATTGATAAGAATGCTTTAGATGTAAATATCTATCATGTCTTAATTGGCCAAGCCAGCGTTAAAGAAGCAAGTGTCGCTTCTGAATCTGGTGGTTTTGATGTCTTACCAGGTAATCGTGAACTATCGGGTGCTGAGATTGATTTAATTCAGTTAGATCAGCGTGAACGACGTCTCAAGAATGCTTTAGCCGATGTGATGGATGATTATGATTTCGTCTTAATAGATTGCCCACCGACTTTATCTCTTTTAACTTTGAATGGTTTGGCGTGTGCACACGGTGTGATTATTCCTATGCAATGTGAATATTTTGCACTTGAAGGGCTTTCTGATTTAGTCAATACAGTCAAACGTGTGAATAAAAACATTAATCCAGAATTAACACTAATCGGCTTATTGCGAGTGATGTTTGATCCACGCATTACTTTACAGCAGCAGGTATCAGAGCAATTGGTTGAGCACTTTGGTGACAATGTATTTAAAACCATCGTACCCCGTAATGTACGCCTTGCTGAAGCACCTAGTCATGGTATCCCTGGAATTTTCTACGATAAAAGTTCGCGCGGCGCACAAGCTTATACAAGCTTTGGTGCTGAAGTCATTAAGCGCGTAAAAGCAATGGATAAAAAATAATGGTTACTAAATCAACTAAAACCGCAGCAACGAAAACAGCCGCTAAAAAAGTTAGCTCAGCAAGCAATAAGACGGCTCAACGAGGCTTGGGCAAAGCCGTATTGAGTAAGAATATCGCTAGTAAAACCGTAGCCAGCAAATCTGCCACTAAGAAACCCAGTAAGGGCTTAGGGCGTGGTTTAGGTAATTTACTTGGCGATGATTTTGATGTTATTGGTTCCTTGCAGCAAAGCCAGACTGCTCAGAACACATCAGGTGTACGTGTTTTAAGCTTAGATCTCATGCAGGCTGGCAAATATCAGCCACGTACCCATATGGATGAAACCAGTTTAGCTGAACTGGCTGAATCGATTAAAGAGCAGGGCTTAATGCAGCCAATTTTGGTGCGCCCAATTAGCGATAGTGATAAACAGTATGAGATTATTGCTGGGGAGCGACGATTTCGAGCTGCTAAAATCGCAGGTTTGTCAGAAGTACCAGTCTTAATTAAAGAAGTCAGCGATCAAAATGCGGCCATTATGGCGCTGATTGAAAATATGCAGCGTGAGGATCTTAATCCTCTGGAAGAAGCCCAAGGCGTGCAGCGCTTAATTCGTGAGTTTGACTTTACCCAAGAACAAGCAGCCCAGGCGATTGGTCGTTCACGTTCAGGTACCACGAACTTGCTGCGTCTATTAAATCTCGCCCAGCCGATTCAGACCATGTTAACGGCTGGTGATATTGATATGGGTCATGCCCGTACCTTATTGGGTGTCAGTGATCTTGCGCAGCAGATCCTATTGGCTAACCAGGTCGTGGCAAAGCGTCTCTCAGTACGTGAAACTGAAAAATTAGTACGCGATGCACTCAGTCAAGAAGAAAATCTAGGTAAAAGTCGCAGTGCTAAGCCTATCAACCGTGACTTAGAACGCTTGCAAGAGAAAATCGCGGACTTTTTAGCAACGAAAGTCAGTTTTAAAATGATTAAAAAAGATCGTGGACAATTGATTATTGATTTCAATGATTGGGAACATCTGAATGCTTTACTGGAAAAGCAGGGTTTAAGCAGTGTTTTTGAGGATTAAATCTGGTTTGATATGCTGCTCAATTGAATTTATGTTGTCTTAAGCGAGTACTTATTGTGACAAGCTTAGAGCAGATTTAAATACGTTGAGCAGTATGCAGCACATCAGACGATGTATGGATAAGCGGGTAGCTTGAGCTTGATCATCTAGAGAGGTAATGATCAGAAAGGTAAGATCATCTAGAGAGGCAATATTGCGCATGAATCTGCAATAAGATGTTTGTGCAGTATACGCAATACAAATACCGACTACACAGTATAAGCACACTATACGCACTCCAATAAGCTAAGCCATACGGCAATCAATAAGCGAAACGATAAGCTAAGCCATACACTCACCTTTAAACACAGCATAAATACAACAAGAACTACAAACTGGCGTCGAAAAACAACAACAAACTGCATGTTTTTTGTGTCTAATACAAACTAGGCTTGACTTACTGGATAAATATCTTCATAATTTAACATTACTTTGGGGTGGAGTGTCCGAGTGGCTAAAGGAGGCAGACTGTAAATCTGTTGGCTAACGCCTACGCTGGTTCGAATCCAGCCTCCACCACCAAAAACTTTTTCTTTTATTTGTTCTTTGTCGAGCCTTACAATTAGCCACAATAACGAATAAGAGGGCAGGTGAAGAGAATTTTGCCGCGGGCGTAGCACAATGGTAGTGCAACAGCCTTCCAAGCTGATGATGAGGGTTCGATTCCCTTCGCCCGCTCCACTAAGTAGTGATCATTATTCGCCCATGTGGCTCAGTGGTAGAGCACTCCCTTGGTAAGGGAGAGGTCGCGGGTCCGATTCCCGCCATGGGCACCAAATAAAATATTTCCATTAATTCCAGCACCAATCTTCAGGAGTCGGTCATGGCAAAAGGTAAGTTTGAACGTACCAAACCGCACGTTAACGTAGGTACGATCGGTCACGTTGACCACGGTAAAACAACATTGACAGCAGCGATTACAACCGTATTAGCGAAAGAATTCGGTGGTGAAGCGCGTGACT
>CAZIKJ010000456.1:0-2355 GCA_964539685.1 uncultured Pelistega sp. | reverse complement strand
GTTTCAGTCCTGTGACTTTGAGAAGGCTGACTTAAGTTTTACGGTGTTTGAAGACTGTCATTTTATTGATTGTAAGATGGCTAATCTTACATCTACTCGTTTGAATTTGAAGCGTGTGGAATTTACCCATTGTGAATTGACAAGCTGGATGCATTTTAAGATGTTTGTAGAGCAAGTGCGCTTTGATGAGTGCAAGTTCGAGAGCTTTAATTTCTTTCGGGCGCGTATTCAAGGCTTGCATTTTGAGCAGTGTAAGCTGTCTCGTCAATCCTTCGTGAATGCTTGGTTAAGACAGGTGTCATTTGTTCAATGCCATATTGATTCCATGAGTATGACGGGTACTAAGCAGATTAAGCAGTTGCAAATTAAGAATTCAGAGGTCGAGAAATTCTTTATACAAGCCTTAACTGAGGTGCAAGATTTGCTCGTTGAGCGTAGTCTCATGAAGGACTCCTGCTGGCGTGAATTAATACTGCATCAGGCACAATTCATTGAGGCAGACATTGGTCGTAATGAATTCTCTAAAACGCAATTTCATTACGCGAACTTTAAAACCGTGAGTGCCAAAGACAGTCTATTTGTACGCAGCGATTTCTACGGGGCCACGATTCAAAATGCCGATTTCGCGCAGACCATCTGTAAATCAGCAAATTTCAGTGCGGCCAAGCTTGTGCATGTCTCATTCTTCTGCGCTGAATTGGCCTTAATTAAAACCGACCACTTAACCATTCAAGAAGATTGTTGGCTAGAACGTGCGAATGTCTATCCGCGCTTAGTGGCGTAGAAGTTTGTTGTGGAGCGTGCGAATGTCTATCCGCGCTTAGTGGTGTAGAGGTCTTGTTGGCTGGGCGTTAAATAAGTGAAGGCTTAGTATGAAGCGAGTAAGGGTAGAGAGAAATAAGGGAGTTATGGACTTGAGCGTATAAATGACAAAGACTTTAAGGTCTAGAAGATAAAGACCTTAGGGTCTAGAGGACAAAGACTTAAGTTCTAAGAGAGAATAATGGAACATTCACAATTAAACCATACGCATAAAAAATTACTGACTGAACAGTTGATTGCCCCAGGCGAAGCGGGGCATACGATTGAAGGCTTGCAACTACGCCAGATGGATTGGGATACCCTGAAAGTGCATGGGATGGATTTTAATCAGACGGCATTCCAAGCTAATCGCTTCTATCAATTAGATTGGAAAGAGTCCACAGTGATGCAATCGGTCTTCTATCAGTGCCATTGGCATGAAGGTCGCTGGGATAATATTTCCTTCATCGCATGCCGCTTTATTAATTGTCGTATTAGTGGTGCTTTACTTAAATTGGTGAATTTCACCCAGTGTGAGTTTGAGAATTGTGTCTTTGATGGGGTGCAGATTGAGAATGTCAGCTTGGTCATGAATGATAAGGTGGCGCTCAATTTAGTAGACTGTCGTGGTGAGGTCATGATCTTTACGGATAATAAGGACACAGCACTTTCAATGGAGCGCTGTGCCTTATCTAAGGTGGTATTTATAAAGTTTGATTTTAAACAATTAGAGCTTAAAGAGACGGCTTTGACTCATCTGGTGGTGCTGGAAAGTCAGGCTGTTGGCTATGATTTCTCTAAGATGGCTTTACCATACTGTCAGTTCACAGGTAGTGATTTACGCGAGGCGAATTTTGCCCATAGTGATGTGTCGCAAGGTGGCTTTATGAATTGCCAGTTAGAGCGCGCCAACTTCACGGGAGCGAATGTGAAGATGACCTTATTCGTTAAGTCTAAAGCGCAGATGGCGAATTTTTCAGGTGCCTATGCTGAGTTGGCGAACTTCTCTGAGGCAGATTGCCAAGGGGCGAATTTCGATGGGGCGAATTTGTTGATGGCACAGATGCAGCATGGGCAATTACAACAGGCGAGCTTTCGCGCTAGTAGCATGCATTTTACTGACTTTTCTTATGCTGATATTAGCCAGGCTGATTTTAGGGAAGGGGAATTTATGCGTAGTCGCCATCACGCCATCCGCGATCATGAAACACACTATGGGGCGAAATACGGCATCTTGCCAAGTGATGCGACCCAGTTGAAAGCGGACCAGTGGCTAAAGAAACGCTAAATTGCATATTTACAATTTTTGCCAATACCTTGTTAAGAAATCTTATAGAATAAATACCTATCGATCACTTGTTTCCTAAGGTCATTCACATGTCATCTCAAGTTATTCGCCGCACTAGCTTAGCGGTTTGTTTAGCGACACTCTTGGTGGGTTGTGGCTCACCGCTCTCTAAACTTGAGTCAACCGCACAAAACCGTGTGGACGAATGTACAGGTAATCGTTCTCGTTGCATGTACGAGGGCTCTTACGATAAGAATGAGAAAGAA
>CAZIKJ010000455.1:0-5672 GCA_964539685.1 uncultured Pelistega sp. | reverse complement strand
GATTAAGGTGTGCTCTTTATCAGCCACAATCAACATGGCCTCAAGACGGCGTAAGACACGGTCGGTACGCCAGTCGCGAGTTAGTTCAACGGCTGCGCGTAAGAGGTGGCCTTGATGTTTTTCGAGTTTGGCTTCAAAGCGTTCTTGAAGGGTGAAAGCGTCGGCTGTTGCGCCCGCAAAGCCTGCTAATACTTTGTCGTGGTAGAGGCGACGAATTTTACGTGCTGTGCCCTTGACAACGATATTGCCAAGCGTTACTTGTCCATCGCCGCCTAAAGCGACTTGATCACCACGTCGGACACATACGATGGTGGTTGCATGATATTGTTCCATAAAAACCTTCCTTTGTTTTGCCTGTAGATGGAGGGCAAAGGAAGGTTTTTCAAGGGATACTTACGAAAATTAATCTATATCCAGCTTAAGAGGTGTTACGCTTGGCCTTGCTCGCCTAAGTATCTCACCTCTGCTCGATGGAAAATTAATCGCCGTAGAGTTTCTGGCGCTTTTCGCGACGCTCTTGAGCTTCGAGTGATAGGCTAGCAGTAGGGCGTGCTAATAGACGACCTAGTCCAATAGGCTCACCTGTTTCCTCGCACCAGCCGTACTCTTTAGACTCAATCATTTGCAAAGACTGCTGCACTTTCTTGAGTAGTTTGCGTTCACGGTCACGGGTACGTAGCTCTAAAGCGTGCTCTTCTTCAATCGTTGCGCGGTCGGCTGGGTCGGGCACAAACTGAGTTTCACGAAGATTTTCAGTGGTCTTATCTGCTTTGTTGAGGATGTCACTCTCAAGCGCTTTTAGACGTGCCTTAAAAAATGCCAATTGCGCATCGTTCATGTAGTCATCTTCGGTCATTGCGAGCAGTTGCTCTTCCGTTAACAAAACATCATCGGCAACTTTGTTGCTTACTTTTTTTGCGGTTTTGGCCATTTTACACTTGCTCCTTTTAGGCTATTGTATTTAAGCGTATCGGCTGCGGGCTCTTAAACTATTCATATAAGTGTATCTTAAGAAAGCGCTGTGCCTATACTGGGTATTACAAACTAAGAACTACAAATTACAAATTCCAAACGACAAGCTGGACATTATGCCAGACATTGATTTAAACCTTCTTTAAAGATTTCTTCAGGTAATTTTCTACCGATAAAGACGATTTTATTTTGTTTTTTCTCTTTCGCTGACCATGGTTTTCCTGGGTTGGTGCCCAGAATCATATGTACGCCTTGCAATAGGTAACGCACGGGAGCGCCCTTAATGTAGAGGATACCCTTGTAACGATACAAATCAGGACCATACACTTGCACTAAGCCACCCAAGAAATCATCCAGTTTAACAGGGTCAAAAGGGCGGTCTGAGGCAAATAAGAAAGCACCGATTTCATCATCATGGTGTGCATGATCGTGATGGTGATGACTAGGGTCGTCGCAGCTGGCATCGCAGTCATGGCCATGATCATGTCCGTGATCATGGTGATGGTGGTCGTCACCTTGCAGGAACTCAGGATTAATATCTAAGACTGCATTCAAGTTAAAGCCCGTGATATCAATAATACTATTCAGATCAACTTCGCCGAAATTTACCGGCATAATTTGCGCGCGCGGATTCATGCGAATCAAACGTGAGCGCAGTGCTTGAAGTTCGGTCTCGGTGACTAAATCTGATTTAGAAATTAAGAGACGGTCCGCGAAGCCCACTTGTTGTTGTGCTTCAGGCTGGGTGTTAAGTGTGTCCATGCCATGCTTGGCGTCCACCACCGTGATGACAGCATCCAGCATAAAGTAGGAAGCCACTTCTTCATCAATAAAGAAGGTCTGGCAGACTGGGCCAGGGTTGGCCACACCTGTGGTCTCAATCATGACGCGTTCAAAGTTCAGCTCACCACTTTCACGACGCTCTTTCAAGCTGATCAGGGTGCGCTGTAGATCGCCACGCACTGTGCAGCAGACGCAGCCATTATTCAGTTCAATGATTTCTTCGTCTTTGTCTTGGACGAGCAATTCATTATCAATACTCTCAGGTCCAAACTCATTCTCAATGACGGCAATGCGACGGCCATGATACTCATTCAAAATACGATTGAGTAAGGTTGTTTTACCTGCGCCTAAAAAGCCAGTTAAGACTGTAACGGGGACCATTTGATCTGCTGCCATTGCGTGTACCTTAAATAATAAAATCTATTTGCTTGCTCGAATCCATCATGTCTCATGAATTCATTATCAATCACCTACTACTATGACTATTATATGACAGTGCAGGTCATTGATTAAGCAAATACATAAAAAAGACTAACCACTGATTACATCATAGCTTTACGATTCTGGCAATGCATATGGTGATAAATTGCAAAAAAGCAAGTTCTAGAAATTTCAAAGCGGATAAAATAGTCACACACTATCGCATAAGCATGTGACAGAATTCTTAAATCCAGTCTAAAGTTTAGGTTTATTGGGGGATTGGCGCTTAATCGTCGCTAGTCAATGCTAGATTGTTGGCGACAGGCATCACAGGTGGCACGAATTTCTGTTTCGGGTGCATTTGGCGAAAAACTGACAGTGGCTAGGAGTTCACGCAGTTCTTGGCTGATGTGCGGAGCACTCAATTCCTTAAACATGCCACATACAGTGCAAACAATCAGCAAATCATGATGGTGGCTATGGATATGTTGACAAGCGGTCCAGCCATTAATGGCATCAAGTCGATGGATTAGGCCTTGTTCGGCGAGAAAGTCGAGCGCACGATAGATGGTGGCAGGTTTTGAATTAGGATGAACCACTTGCATCTGCTCAAGCAGTTCATAAGCCTTAAGGCTGCGTCCACTCTTAAGCATAAGTTCTAATACTTGCGCTCGGATGGGGGTGAGGCGTGTGCCACGTGCTTCACACATAGCCACTGCATCGGCTAGACCTTGGTTTACTTCACTAGGACTAGGAGGATGTTCATGTGCGTGAGAATCATGTGAATGATGCGGGTGCGAACTCATGGTGGACTCTTGCTTCTTGCCTAAAGGGTTAATGTGACTTGGGTTATATGACTTGGGCTATATGACCGCAAAAAACCAGTTACAAAAAAAATGAATTTTCATGTTATGTTATATTATAACATCTGATACAATGTATCAAAATAATCTCATTAATTCTCTCACAGTATAGTAGACCTTTATGCATACGGCCACCTCAACGCACCCCATTGCTTCATTTCCATCGCTCGCTAAGATTAGCTCGGGGAAGGAGTCTATGGCTACGCCTCATTCATGCCAAGGTCATGGAGTGCAGGAAGAGGCTGCTCAAGAGCATATAGGGCAAGAGCGTATGGCGCAAGATAAGGCGCAAGATAATATAGTTAATATAGTGCAAGGTGGCATAGTGCAAGAAAATATGGCACAAGGCAAGCGTGAATTAGCACAGCTTGTTGCTTGCTCACATACCATCACACCCTCATCGAGCTTGTTAACAGCATCTGTCTTAGGGCGGACTTGGCCTGTCATCGTACTTCTATTCAGTATGTGGTTCTTGAGTTTTCTGGTCCTCGGTTGGATCTAAGTGATGAACCCATATGTGATGAACCATCAAGTGATGGGCAAATACGCTAAGCACGATAACGCCCGGCAGGATATCTACGCCAAACACGCTAAGCATGCAGTAAGGCCGTAAGCTATGTACGCAATTCGACTGAATAATGTCGCCTTAGGTTGGCGCCGAGAAAGTGCTGAAGCTATTGTGCATGGGCTCAATGGTCAGTTTGAACAAGGCAGTATGACGGCATTAGTTGGACCTAACGGGGCAGGTAAATCCACCCTGATTAAGGGTCTCGTGCAATTTATTAAGCCCGTGCAAGGGACGATAGAAATTGCCCCTCATCTCAGGAAGCAGATGAGTCTACTGCCTCAATTAAGCGATATTGATCGCAGCTTTCCAATCACTGTATATGATTTAGTGGCGATGGGTGCTTGGCGTCGCTTAGGTTTTTGGCGTTCGTATAGTCGACAAGAAAGTCGTCGAATTCATGAGGCACTTGAACAAGTAGGCCTTAGTGGCTGCTGTGAACAATTAATCGGCACACTGTCTGGTGGGCAGATGCAAAGAGCGTTATTCGCAAGGCTCTTGGTGCGTGATGCACAGATTCTCTTGCTTGATGAGCCGTTCACCGCCATTGATGAACACACACAAGCTGACTTAATGGCGATTATGCAAACCTGGTCTGCGCAAGGACGCACCGTAATTACGGTATTGCATGATGTTGCCTTAGCCAGACAAGCATTTCCGCAAGCCTTATTATTAGCGCGCCAAATGGTCGCTTGGGGCGATTCTGCGCGTGTACTGAGTGAAGAAAATTTGCAACAAGCCCGTCACCTCGTTTTACAAGGGTTTTAACTTTGAACGGTAGAGACCTCACTTTGCAAAAATTTCAAATATTGAGCCACATGACGCTAGCTTTACAAGGGTTCTCATCGTGTATGACATATTTTTAGCGCCATTTTACGAATTTGGCTTTATGGCGCGCGGTCTTCTAGGGGCCTTGTTTATTGCTGTCTCTGCTAGCTCCTTAGGTGTCTTCTTAATTCTTCGACGCATGAGCCTAGTCGCTGATTCTATGTCACATGCCATCTTACCTGGTGTGGCTGCGGGATTCTTGGTAGCTGGAATGTCCATGGGGGCCATGCTGATAGGCGGTTTTTTCATGGGGCTCTTGGTCGCTTTTGTCGCGGGTTTTGTAGCGCGCGTGACTAAGCTGAAAGAGGAGTCGAGCTTTGCTGGCTTTTACCTCATATCGCTCGGTTTAGGTGTCATTCTGGTGTCCTTAAAAGGCACCAATATGGACTTGCTACACGTGCTATTTGGTTCGGTGCTGACCTTGGATGATCAGGGCCTGCTCTTAATTATGGCGATTAGTAGCTTGTCCATTCTGACCTTATTCATGATTTATCGCCCGCTGATTATCGACTGCTTGGACCCAACATTCTTACGCGCCGAAGGCGGTGGTGGGCAGATTACCCATATGATTTTTCTTCTGCTCTTGGTCGCTAATCTATTAGCAGGCTTCCAAGTGCTCGGTACCTTAATGGTCGTAGGTATGATGATTCTGCCTGCCTTAAGTGCCCGCTTTTTAGGTCGAACCGTAGGTCAGCAAATTGTCATCGCGATTGCTCTTGGCATGCTCGCCAGTTATATCGGGATGGTGTTGTCCTATCACATTAACGTTCCAACCTCAGCCAGCATTATTCTCAGTGCTGGGGTGTTCTATATCATAGCGCTGCTAATAGGCCCGTATGGTGGTGTATTGCAGTATTTTAAACATGAAAAAATAGGGAGTTAATTTATGGGTATGATCAAAACAGTCGGTCTCACCTTGGGCCTCGGTCTGAGCTTGGGATTGAGTACGCAGGTGCAAGCCTTAACTGTCGCTACGAGCTTCTCGATTCTAGATGATATGGTGAAAAATGTGGCTGGCGATAAAGTGAAGGTCGTGAACTTAATTGGGGCCGATAGCGATGCGCATTCCTTCGAGTTGTCACCCAGCGATGTGGCGAAATTAGGCGGTAAAGAACAGCCTGCAATTTTCTTTGTTAATGGTTTAGGTTTAGACGATTGGTCGCAACGTATGGTGAGTGCGGCAAATTTCAAGGGCAAAGTAGTCGTCCTAACCGAGGGCATTAAGGAGCGCAAATTTGATG
>CAZIKJ010000454.1:0-4905 GCA_964539685.1 uncultured Pelistega sp. | reverse complement strand
ATGTTGCATTGTGCATAGTTAATTATGCTTAACTAGGTTACTTTGTTGGTGACTGTTTTTCATAAACTTTTAAAAAGGAGGATTTTATGAAATACGCTGCACCGAATACCTCAGGTAGCCTAGTCCAACTTAAAGCACAATATGAAAACTATATTGGTGGCCAGTGGGTTCCTCCCGTTGAAGGACAATACTTCGAGGATATTGCGCCGATTACAGGAGAAGTCCTCGCCAAAGTCGCTCGATCTACCGCTGCTGATGTGGAAAAAGCCTTAGACGCTGCGCATGCGGCCAAAACCAGCTGGAACCGTAGTTCGCCAGCTGAACGCGCCAGTGTACTTCTAAAAGTCGCCGACCGCATGGAACAGAACTTAGAAAAAATCGCAGTCTGCGAAACCTGGGAGAATGGTAAGCCCGTACGCGAAACCCTAGCCGCCGATATTCCTCTCGCTATTGACCACCTACGCTATTTTGCCTCGGCCATTCGTACCCAAGAAGGCGGTATTAGTGAAATTGATGAGAACACCGTAGCCTACCACTTCCAAGAACCACTAGGTGTCGTCGGACAAATTATTCCCTGGAACTTCCCGCTCTTGATGGCAATTTGGAAAATTGCCCCCGCACTTGCTGCAGGCAACTGCATTGTCATGAAGCCTGCTGAGCAGACGCCAGTCTCTATCTTATATTTAATGGAAATTGTCGGCGACCTCATCCCTCCGGGTGTGCTGAATATTATTAATGGTTTTGGTGTAGAAGCTGGTAAACCACTGGCACAGAACCCGCGTATTGCCAAGATTGCCTTCACTGGTGAAACCTCTACAGGTCAATTGATTATGCAATATGCCACAGAGAATATTATTCCTGTCACCTTAGAGCTCGGTGGTAAGAGCCCAAGCATCTTCTGCGCCGATGTGATGGATCAAGACGACGCCTTCCTCGATAAGTGTCTCGAAGGTTTTGCCATGTTCGCTCTGAACCAAGGTGAAGTTTGCACATGTCCATCGCGCGTCTTAGTCCACGAATCGATTTATGATCGCTTTATGGAGAAAGCCGTCGCCCGTGTTAAAGCGATTAAGACTGGCGATCCACTCGATACTGACACCATGATTGGTGCACAAGCTAGCCAAGAGCAGATGGATAAGATTCTCAGTTACTTAGAGATTGGTAAGCAAGAGGGTGCACAAGTCTTAACCGGCGGCGTTCAGCGTCAAGAAGCGGGCATGGATAATGGCTATTTTATTGAGCCGACCATTTTCGCTGGTGATAACTCAATGCGAATTTTCCAAGAGGAAATTTTCGGTCCAGTCGTCGCTGTCACTAAGTTTAAGACCATGGAAGAAGCCCTAGCAATTGCCAATGACACCATGTTCGGTCTAGGCTCAGCTGTCTGGTGTCGTGATCAGAATCAATCTTATCGCATTGCCCGTGGCATTCAAGCAGGCCGTGTCTGGGTTAACTGCTATCACCTCTACCCAGCACATGCGGCCTTCGGTGGCTACAAGAAGTCAGGTATTGGCCGTGAAAACCATAAGATGATGTTGGCGCATTATCAACAAACTAAGTGTATGTTGACGAGCTATACACCGAATAAACTCGGCTTCTTCTAAAGGGAATAGTCTTGATGTCCGCCCCGCCCTAAAGGACGGGGTTTTACAGCGAGTTCTAATAAACCTTTTCCTTTAGGATTAATACAAGAAAGCTTCTGACGATTTCCTATTGGTCAGAAGCTTTCTTGCTATTATTCGGCGAGGAAATTTAAGGCAATATTTGACTTCTACCCCCGCAACAAATACCCACGCTCCAATATCAGCTGCACGCTCTCACCGAGAGCAATCTTATGCTCGCTATAGAAAGCAATGGTTTGATTGCCCAGGAGGTCGGCTTGATAATGATAACGCTCGCCCTTAAAGCTACGCTCACGAATGGTGGCGTGTAGGCTGTGTTCCAACTCGGTGCTATCATGCGCAATTACGCGGATATGTTGTGGTCGCACCAATATGCTATGGCTATAACTCGAAGGTGATGCAGCGACTCTGAGCATATCCATTAACGCTTCGCCAACTAACTCTCGCTCATGACCCGCGGGCTCTGTTGACTCATGAGCTTGCTCCTCACTTGAACTCCTTGCACACTCATCATGCCCGTATTCGCTAGTTTTATATGCTTGCTCGCCTCTTAAATAGCTTGCTGGCTCACTACGCACGGGCTCTGTCGTGCTATACAGAATAGATCCTTGCCCGATAAAGCGTGCCGTCCATTCGGTTTCAGGTTGCCGATATAAGTTCTCAGGGGTATCGTATTGCACGATCTGTCCCTGATGCATCACGGCAATCTTGTCCGCTAAGGCCATCGCCTCGGCCTGATCATGCGTGACATAGATAAATATTGCACCGGTACGTTGATGAAACTCACGGAATGTCTGTTCCATAGAGGCGCGCAGATGCTGATCGAGATTGGCGAGCGGTTCATCAAGCAGAACCACTTTAGGTGCTGAGACTAAACAGCGTGCTAAGGCCACACGTTGACGCTGCCCACCACTAAGTTCTGATGGCATACGCTTGGCCAGACCTTGCATATTCACTGCCTCTAAAGCCTCATTCACTTGATCCTCATAAGCTCGCCCTGAAATTTTCTTTAATTTTAAAGCGTAACCGATATTATCTGCCACATTCATATGTGGCCACAGTGCATAAGACTGAAATACCATGCTCATCTGACGCTGTTCAGGGGGTGTATAATGTTGGGCCGAGGACAGGACTTGCCCATCTAATAGGATACGTCCCGCATCCACGCGTTCAAAACCCGCAATCATGCGTAATACCGTGGTTTTACCGCAGCCACTAGGACCTAAGAGCGCAACAAACGTCCCTGGTTCAATCGTTAAACTGACCTCATTTACCACAGGAGTCTGCGTAAATCGCTTAGTGACGGCCTCTAAAATTAACTCTGCCACGGTATCACTCCCTTGGGTAGGCGACGGCCTACCAGACTTAAACTTAACATCAACAAAATCACCAACAAGACAACCACTACCGAGACGGCGGCGGCCATAATCACATCACCGCTCTCTTCCATATTAAAAATAAGTACACCAATCGTCTCATTGCGCGCACTCCATAATAAAGCGGACACGGTGAGCTCATTGAAGGCAATTAAAAACACCAAAATAAATCCAGCAAAAGCCGCTGGTGCTAGTAGTGGCAAGATAATATCGCGCAAGCGACGCCATAGATTCGCC
This sequence comes from uncultured Pelistega sp., assembly GCA_964539685.1. GTDB lineage: Bacteria > Pseudomonadota > Gammaproteobacteria > Burkholderiales > Burkholderiaceae_B > Taylorella. The sequence continues at coordinate 1,670 of CAZIKJ010000454.1, read as the reverse complement.
CCACAGAGCTGCGCTGCCTCTTCCAAGGCCATATCAATCTGCATCATACTGCTATGAATCGGTTTAAAGCCCACGCTTAAAAAACGCGACAAATAGGCGAAGAGGATAATCCATAAGGTGCCATATAGGGTGTAATCAATCACAGGAATAGGTTTTGCGAAGAGTAGAATACAGGCGATTGATAAGACTACGCCAGGCAAGGCATACGGCACATCCATGAGGATTTTAGCCAAGGTGCTTAAGCGATTCGGTTCACGATTAAACCAATAAACCAGCGGTAAGGAGATAGCACTAATGATCAAGGCCGCACTACCTGCAAGTAGAAAACTATTTTTAAACGCACGCCACGTCACGCTCTGCGACATAAAAATCTGCCCATAGCCTTGCCAACTTAAAGTATCCCATGTTAAGGCAACACCTTGTGCTCTTACTAATGAGCTACTCACTAAAGCCAAGAGTGGGATCAACAAGATCGCCAATAAGATCATTAGCATTGCCAGTTCGCTCGGCTTACGCCACTTGCCTAGGCCAAACGCTAAAGGCCGACCAGGTAAACCAGTTAAAGCCATACGCGCTTGAAAATGATGCTGCACCCAGACCACAGCCACCGCTAAGATAGCGATGAGGAGCGAGAGATTCGAAACTTCATTAATCATGCCGGGACCGAAGTCAGACATCTTTTGGTAAATCAAGGTCGGTAGCACATAGTAGGAGACTGGAATACCCAACATAGCAGGAATACCGAAATTGCCTAAGGCTGAGATAAAAGCCAATGCGGCTGCTGCCAAGAGACCGTTCTTACATAAGGGCAGAATCATATCGACCATGACACGATATTGACTAGCACCGCTCAACCGTGCGGCCTCAATCAACTCTTTGGGCAGATTAAGCAAGTTCGCTCTGAGGGAGAGAAAGACCAAGGGGGCATGCTGCACACCCATGAGTAAAATAATCCCCCAAGCGGAATATAAGGGCTGCTTGCTGCCTAAGGGCGGTGCCATACCGATAGACTTCAGCAATACACTATTCGGTCCCATCAATTGCAACCAACTTAAGGCCATTACTTGCGGTGGAATCATCATAGGTAACATGAATAAAAATACCCAGATCGCTTTAGCACGAATATCCGTCAAGCCAATAAAGAAAGCCAATGCCGCCCCTAAAGCTAAGGATACCCACATGGCCATAAAGGAAGTATAAATACTATGCCAGAATGCTCGCCAAGTACTGCTTTGACTTAATACCTTACTCAAGGACGAAGGTTCGGTCCAACTCATATCCATTAAGGCTTGACTGAGCAAGCGCACCGTCGGCAGCACGCTCAAGAGAATAATGATGCTGAGTAAACCATACATTAAGGGTCTTGAGATACGGTGGCTATTGTACGCAGGGTTTACAGTCAACATGTGCAGGAAGGGGGATTATTAGTAGCAGCTTGGCATGAGAAGTTTTTCATGTTCGACGTTTGCTTGTAAAGCATTAAATAAATCAGCCTGATGTCAATAAGAGCACCAGGCTGAAAAATAGTTTTTAGTACATAAGAATTTAGTAAATGCCTAATACACTACCTTCAAACCAATTCAAAAAAACCTAAACAAATTTAAACCTAAATAATTATTCGAATAACTTGGCGAACTGCTCTTTATCGGTTTCAGCATTCTCTAAAGATT
>CAZIKJ010000453.1:0-2518 GCA_964539685.1 uncultured Pelistega sp. | reverse complement strand
AGACTATACCGAGATGTTTAGTATTTTGCTGCGCTATATCGCCAAGGAAAAACCAGGGGCTAAGGTTGCCTTTGTCTATTCCGATACAGAGTTTGGTCGTGACCCGATTGAAACCAGTCGCAAAGTAGCAGAAGAGCTTGGCTTAACGGTGGCTCTTGAGCTAATGACACCACCAGGTAGCGTAGATGTATCTACTGAAACCGCCAAAATGCGCCGTGCTAAACCTGATTACACGATCTTCCATGGCTATATCTTAGCGCCAATTCCAGAGTTTATTGACCAAGCTCGTAAGATGGGTCTAGAGACCAAATTTATGGGCACCTTCTGGACCATGGATAATTCAACTGTGATGCAGATGGGTGAGCTAGGTGATGGCTTTATGGGTGTCATGCCATACCGTTATTACTATGATGAGTCTGCTCCTGCGCCAATGCTTGAGAAAATTCGTGAAATGCGTCCTGAATACCAGAACGTGCCGTATATCCAAGGTTTCTTATCAGCCATGCTATATACCGAATCAGCACGCCGTGTCTTAGCGGAAGGTAAGGAATTAACTGCAGACAATATGAAAGCCGCACTGAATACGATTAAGGATTTTGATACAGGTGGTCTGATTGGCGTACCAATCACGATTAGCGGTAACTCAATTCCAGTGGGTCGTATTTATCAGGCCGACGTTAGCAAAAAGCAAATGATTCCTGTCTCTGACTGGATTGTTTTGGAGTAAAGCCATGCAAACGACAGCTTCCGTATTGGAATTAAATAATATTGAAGTCTTTTACAACAAGAGTATTCAGGCTCTACGTGGGCTGTCGTTGCGCGTTGAGCAAGGCCAAATCGTGGCTTTGCTTGGATCCAACGGGGCAGGTAAGAGCACTACCCTGAAAGCCATATCTGCCTTGTTGGAACTAGAAGATGGGGAATTGACTGACGGTCGTATTAGCTTTGATGGGAAACCGATTTCGCAAAAACGACCGCATGAATTAGTACGCTCTGGTCTATTTCACGTGATGGAAGGTCGTCGTGTGTTTGAAGACCTGACCGTCGAAGAAAATCTCGTTGCTGCCACGTATGCACTAAATGGTCGCCAAGGCGTAAAACCAAACTTTGACTTGGTGTATGAGTACTTCCCAAGACTATACGAACGTCGTAATGGCTTGGCGGGATACTTGTCGGGTGGTGAGCAGCAGATGCTAGCGATTGGTAGAGCCTTAATTGCTAAGCCTAAGTTGATTCTATTAGATGAACCTTCTTTGGGTTTAGCGCCTTTACTGGTAGAGAATATCTTTCAGATTATCGCCAGGATTAATGCCGAGCAGGGCGTTTCTATGCTGCTGGTCGAGCAGAATGCCTCGATCGCTTTGGCCATCTCACACTATGGCTACATTATGGAGATGGGCAAGATAGTAACCGATGGGTCCGCAGAGTTTTTAGCGAATGACCCTGATGTTCGTGAGTTCTATTTAGGTGTTGGTGGTGGGGGCGAAGCGAAGAGCTTCAAGAACATTAAACATTACAAACGCCGTAAACGCTGGTTGTCATAATTATGAGTCATCATTTAATTTCAGAATTAACCCTGCCGCAGATGTTGCGTCAGCGTGCGCAACAAGAACCGAATAAGGTCGCCTTACACCAGAAGGATTATGGAATATGGCAGCCGCTCACTTGGGGCGATTATTACCAACGCGCCGCGTGGTTTGGTTTAGGCTTGAAATCACTTGGTCTGTCTGATGCAGGCCATGTGGGGATAATCTCGGAGAATCGTTCGGAATGGGTGCTAGCTCAATTAGGCTGTGGCCTAGTCGGTGCGATTACCGTGGGCGTGTACCCAACCAGTCCTGCCTACGAAGTGTCCTACATCTTGGCGCATTCGGACTCTGAAATTGTGGTGTGCGAAGATCAGGAACAAGCCGATAAAGTGGCTGAGTCGCTACACGAATTGCCACACCTTAAGCGTGTCATTATCATTGAGCCAGATGGTTTTCGTAATACCGATGAACGCATTGCAGCTATGGCGGTGCTGTATAAGGATGTCGAGCAAGCAGGCAAAGACTATGAGAAGAGTCATTCAGACTTAGTCGATAGCGTTTTAGCTAAGCAGACTATGCAAGACATTGGCTTGATGATTTTATACCTCAGGCTCAACAGGTAAGCCTAAGGGAGCAATGATCAGCTATGCCAATATTCATGGCGTAGCACCAGGTATTATTGAGCGCTTAAATTTGCAACCCGATTCAAGCCATCTCTCCTATCTGCCCTTGTGTCACGTCGCTGAGCAGATGCTGACCACGTTTGTCCCTATCTATCTGGGTTCGGTCGTGAATTTTGGTGAATCAATCCGTACCGTACAAGAAGACTTACGTGAGTTGGCCCCGACCTTATTCTTAGGCGTGCCGCGTATTTGGGAGAAATTGCACTCATCAATCGCGATTAAAATCACGGAAACTGGGCGCTTTCGTCGCTGGTTATTTGATAAGGCAATCGAGGCCTGCGAGCCTTTTAGATATAAGCAAAAAAG
>CAZIKJ010000452.1:0-2538 GCA_964539685.1 uncultured Pelistega sp. | reverse complement strand
AAGTTTTTTTGAGAGACTTCACAATCTCCATGCATCAAGACAATATGAGGCTTATTGTGCTCATCTTCAAAAATCAGTGTTTTAACAATATGATGCTCCTCCAAGCCTAATTGCTTAGCCGTCTCCGTCGTTCCGCCATGCTCTACATAATCATAAATATGCTCACTATAGGCAATTTTATGCTGCTTGAGGAATTTCGTTGCTGGCGTCTCTGATACGTGTTTAGTCATTGTATAGCTTATATCCATTAAAACTTAATTCTCAGTACTGATTAAGCCCGAGGGTGATGCTTTTTATGTAAGGATTTTAACCGTTCACGAGCCACATGCGTATAAATTTGTGTCGTAGAAATATCAGAATGGCCTAACAACATTTGTACCACTCGCAAATCAGCACCATGGTTTAACAAATGAGTGGCGAAAGCATGGCGCAAAACATGCGGCGATAAGGGCACAGTAATCTGCGCCTCACTGGCATATTTTTTCACTATCTGCCAGAACGCTTGTCGTGTCATACCATCACCAAAGCGTGATAAGAACAGATAATCAGACACTTTGTTCTGTTGCAACATAGGTCGAGCTTGCTGCATATAGAGTTTTAACCAATATTCGCACTCCTGTCCTATCGGTACGATACGGTCCTTACCTCCTTTACCCATATCGACACGAATCACTCCCTCATTCAGATTCACGTTTAAGGTTTTTAAACCCACTAATTCACTCACTCGTAATCCTGAAGCATATAGCGTTTCTAACATCGCACGATCCCGCACCCCTGAGACTGTCTCAACTTTAGGAGCATGGAGCAAATCTTCCACTTGTTTTTCACTAATGGTCTTAGGAAAGCGCTGCGGTTGTTTAGCCGCAACAATATTTAGGCACGGATCTTTCAGCATCAGACCCTGCCTTAGTGCCCAAGCACAATAACGCCGTAACGTCGCTAAGCGTCGATTAGCCGTGCTCGGTCGAATCGCTTGATGCATGCTACTAAACCATGCACGCACGAGTTCAGTCGATAGTTGATTGATATCTACTCTCGGTTCTTGAGTGTCCAAAAAAGCGACTAGGACTTTCAGATCTTGACGATACGAAGAGAGGGTGTTTTTCGATAAACCATCCTCTAGCCATAACGTATCCAAGAAAGCAGAGACAAAGCTCTCATTATTCTGCTGTTTCAACATTTACTACCTTATGTGCCTTATCGGCGACACATCTTAATTTGTCCCTTCTCTTCATTCATGCGACTAAGTAGATTATCAGGTAATATAGCTAATAATCGCTTCAAGGCGCTGATTATTTTTTATTATGCCGCGTGAATAAACATATGCAAATATGCTGGCATTTAGCGCTGTATCGTAGCAATATCTATAACTTTTTGCTATATAAAGCACAAATAAATTAACACTATTTTTCATCTCCTAACATTGTTTTATCTATGGATCTCGCTTTATTAGTTTTACCAGATTGCTTATTAGTCGCACTTGGTTGGATTGTTCACAATCGCTTTGCTTATTCGCGGGAGTTCTTCGCTGGTTTAGAGAAGCTTGTTTATTTCTTTCTCTTTCCTGCCTTAATGATTCGCTCATTAACACTGTCTCCTTTCTCAATTGCGACAACCAGTAATTTCTTAATACTGTGCTTTGCTTTGGCCGTAATTGGTTCACTCCTAGCATATCTCGCCAAACCCATCTTGAAGCCCTCTGCTATCGCCTTAGCCTCAAGCAGCCAATGTGCTTATCGGTTTAATACTTATATTGGTCTATCGCTCGCACCATCAGTAGCTGGCCCAGAAGGCTTAGCGGTTATGGCTATTCTCGTCGGATTTTCAGTCCCCATCGTCAATATTTTTGCCGTCAAAACTTTAGCAAAGCAGCAAGGCAGTAATCTGCTTTTAGAGATTATTAAAAATCCCTCGGTCGTCTCAACCTTTATTGGACTCGGCCTGAACTTTATGGGTATTCAATTACCAGGTTTTATTGATACCACCTTCGCCAAACTTTCACAAAGTGCCATTCCCTTAGGCTTAATCTGCGTTGGTGCCGCTTTGATGATTCGCACAGGCAGTCAAGATGGTAAGCTAGTGGCATGGATTGTATCCGTTCGCTTACTTATTATGCCAATTTTTGGTCTCGCTTTAGCCTACGTGTTAGGCATGAGTGCCATACAAACGCAAATGATTGTTCTCTTTACTGCCCTACCAAGCGCATCAGCGGCTTATATATTGGCGGTGCGTATGGGTGGTGATGGCAAAATCGTGGCTTCAACCATTTCGATTGGGACAATTTGCTGTGTTTTCACCATACCGCTATGGATTTATTTAACACAGATATTCTTTAATCTGCCTCCCTTATAACTGGCTACCATAAAGGCAAGTAAACCCATTGATCAACAAGAGAGTTCAATCGCAGTTTGCTAAACAGATGCGGATTAAGTCGCTGATTAGGGAGCGAGACTATTGCATACAGACCCCATCAACAATCCACTACTGGATAAATACACTGTGGTTTATGTGCTAAATTTCACCTCAAGGCCAAAATTA
>CAZIKJ010000451.1:0-2235 GCA_964539685.1 uncultured Pelistega sp. | reverse complement strand
ATGGTTGGTTAATTCACGGAGCAATCGTAATACTTTTAATTGCAATTTATGCTTATCAATGCCTTCAGCGTTCTGAATACCAAGATGATACTAATAATAATCTAGGGGAAGAAAATGAGTAATACTGTTGATCAACTCATCAATCCTATGCCTGCATCCTTCATATTAATCATGTTGGTCTATTTTGGGATCTTAGGTGTCATTGGATATATTGCCGCAAAACAAACAAAAAACCTAAAAGACTTCTTAGTCATGGGAGGTAAAGCAGGTGCAATTGTTTCAGGGATCGCTTATTTTGCGACACAATACAGTGTAAGTACCTTCATGGGAGTGCCGGCCATAGCCTATCGTGAAGGCTTTGCTGGATTAAGCATCTCTGTCCCCGGCATTGCTTTCTCCATGATAATACCCGCATTAATTGTTGGCAAAAAGCTTATGCAGTTGTCTAAAAAGAATCCTCTTTTTACTATGACTGACTATTTAGGTGATCGTTTTCAGTCAAATACAATTCGAGTCACTCACGCATTAATCATGGTGGTTTTCTTAATTGCGATGATGGGCGCTCAAATGGTTGGTGCTGGTGTTATCGTCAAAACTTTTACAGGTTTTCCTGAATGGACAGGTATAGTTGCCACAGGAGCCATCGTTATTCTTTACTGTATGTTTGGTGGCATGCGTGGCGCTATGTTAACTGATGTTTTACAAGGTAGTTTAATGGTGCTCACCGCCGTCATGACATTCATTATGTCTATTCGTGCTGGTGGCGGTCTAGAAACTATTACCCAACAATTAGCTGAAACCGATCCTTCACATTTGACCCACCCTGGCTCAGAGGGCGGTTATGGCTATGGTGTATATGTTTCGATGATTTTATTATGGAGTTTTTTTAGTATCGCTCAACCTACTTTGTTCACAAAATTTTTCACTATGAAAAACTATGCAGTAATGTTCAAAGCGGTATTATTAGGTACTTTAGGAATGTTTATTTCAGCAACCATGATCGAGTGGTCAGGCGTGAATGCATTTATATCTATTCCTGGTCTAATAGGAAAAGATGCTGACTTTGTTGTTCCTATCATGATTCAACAAAATTTACCTAGTATTCTAGCGGCAATCATGATTGCGGGTATTGTTTCAGCTGGCATGTCTACTGTTTCTGCTCTAATGGTAGTTGCAGCTGGAGGTATTTCTCGAGATATATATCAAAAATTAATTAACCCACAAGCTAGCAATGAAAAAGTTCTTAAACTTTCTCGCATTGTTACTGTAATCGTTGGAATCTTAGGAAGTATTATTGGCATCTATAAACCGTCAGGTATCTTTGCCATCGTGCGCTTTGCATTTGGTGGTCTTGGGATTTGGGCGATCGCGGTCATCTTAGGGATGTATTGGCGCAGAGCTTCTGCAATCGGCGTCATCACTGGGATTGCAGTGGGAGAAATCTATTATGTTTATCTAAAACTCAATGGCTTGGACGGCAGCTCACTTGCCTTAGGCTTGGATGCTTTGGTAGTTTCTTGGCTATTAGGCATGATTGTTGCCATCATCGTAAGTTTACTAACTAAGCCGGTTGATCAAAAAGTGGTTGATCGACACTTTACAGATCAAGCAATGAGCACAACAGTGCAAAGGAACTAAAATGCTATTACAAGATATGAACTGGATGCAAGTTGAAGAATATTTAAAGTCAGACGACCGCGTCATTATTCCCTTAGGTAGTACTGAACAACATGCCTATTTAAGCTTATGCACTGATTTATTATTAGCCGAAAATATATCTAGAGAAGCTGCACAACCGCTGGGTGTTCCAGTAATGCCTGTTGTTCCATATGGTATGACTCCTTATTTTAGCGCCTATCCCGGTACTATTTCCTTACGACCGTCAACCTATTTCGCTCTCATACGTGACTTACTTGATAACTTAGAACAACATGGTTTTAAGCGTATTCTTTTTGTAAATGGTCATGGGGGCAACAGCCCTGTTTTAGCCGAAATTCAAGAGTGGTTAAAGTACCGTGATGAAATAAAAGTAAAAATTCACAATTGGTGGGCGGCTCCCAAAACACTTAAAAAAGTGCAAGAAATTGATCCTATTGCTTCTCATGCCTCATGGATGGAAAACTTCCCTATTACTCGTCTAAAAGATGTCAACATGCCATCTGAACAAAAACCTATGATTGATCTTGCTATTAATCGACAACTTAGTGCGGCTCAAGTTCGTCAGTATTGTGGAGA
>CAZIKJ010000450.1:0-1754 GCA_964539685.1 uncultured Pelistega sp. | reverse complement strand
ACACTGACTTATTATTTTCCTCTGCATGAAGGTTATCTATTGCTTTTTGTACTAAAGGACTAGATTCACCCAATGTAGGTATTGCTGGTTCTTCGGTATCCTCAAGCTCATTGCTAGATACCATAACTGAAGTTTCTTTTTTGCTTAATGATTCAAAAACGTCAGGTGATTGATCCCAAAAAGCAAAAAATAAGGCAGCAATTAAAGGGCCAACCACAAAGCCGTTGATACCAAAAGCAGTAATCCCACCAATAGTGGTTATTAATACAATATAGTCTGGCAATTTAGTGTCTTTGCCGACCAGAATAGGGCGCAAGATATTATCCACCAAGCCAATGACACCAAAACCAAAAACAATAAGCACGACGCCCTCGATAACTGAGCCAGTAACCAGAAAATAGATGGCGACAGGGAACCAAATGATAGCGGCACCAATGGCGGGCAAAAGGGAGAGGAATGCCATGAGGACGCCCCATAGAATCGCCCCTTGAATTCCTAATATCGCGAAGATAATGCCGCCTAAAGCACCTTGAGCCATGGCCACTAGTAAATTACCCTTAACAGTAGCGCGAATGACCGTAATAAATTTTTCAAAGAGATGAGTTTTATGCTCGCCATGTAAGGGAATCAGGCGCTTTACATAGCTCTGAATAGCTAAACCATCACGTAATAAGAAGAACATGAGGTAGAGCATAATGCCGCTAGAAATTAAGAAGGAAAAGGTGTTCTGACTAATACTCACAATTTCTGTAGTCAACAAACGAGCAGCTTGATTGGTGAATGCTAAGAGTTTATCACGCAAGCCAAACACATCATTAATCTGATAGCGCTCTAGAATTTCCTTAACAAAGACAGGTAAATTATCAAAAATCTGATCAGCGTATAGGCCTAAATTAAGTTCGCCGCTTTGAATGCGGTTATATAAACCAGCAACCTCAGTGGCCACGGAAGCAGCAATAAAGCTTAGCGGAATAATCGCCGTCAATGTCGCTATTATTAAAGTGAGCAGCGCAGCGATATTGCGTCGATTTGGCAAAACATTCAATAAGTGGCGGTATACTGGGCGGAACACTACCGAAAAAATCAAGGCCCAAAAAATCGCCGTGTAATAGGGCGATAGTAGGTACAGAAAACTGATTGTGATCAGCACCAAAAACAAGATGTAAGCCCCATGGAAAAGGCGATTTTGCTGTTGCATAAGAGTCCGAGATAGGCATACAGAAATTAAAATTCTGCGCATTTTAAATAAAGGGATTTCATTATACAATGCGACTAATTAAGTTATATGTATTTTTACCATGAAATTGTTACCGTTTTTTCGCATTACGAGCTTGATTATTGCACTTGCGGCATTAGGTGCATGCGCATCGACGACGCCACCAAGCAGACCCGGCAATATCTGTGAAATATTTGCTGAAAAGCCCAGCTGGCATAAGGCTTTACTAGATGTTCAAGAGAAATGGCGTGTACCGCCGCAAATTATCATGGCGATGATGTATCAAGAATCAAGCTTTAGGCATGATGCCAGGCCACCAAAAAATTATTTGCTAGGTATAATTCCTTGGGGAAGGGTAAGCTCAGCCTATGGATATCCTCAAGCTAAGGATGAAGTGTGGTCAGATTATGTCAAACAAAATGATCGCTTTATGGCGAGTCGTAGCGATTTTTCTGATGCCGTGGACTTTATGGGCTGGTATATAGATAAGGCACAGAAAATCAATGGCGTGTCCAAGTGGGATGCCTATGCTCAATAT
>CAZIKJ010000449.1:0-9052 GCA_964539685.1 uncultured Pelistega sp. | reverse complement strand
GCCTTACAATACTAATATTCGAAGTCATGCAATATGACGCCCCAGGGATTTCCTATGATCGATTTCCCTTTACGTACTTCCCAATTACGCATTAGCCTTATGAATCAACCAGTCAACCCCGAAGCCTTTGCCCAAGCTCAGCAAGTGGAGCAGCCCCGTTTACGCGAAATTCCTTATAACTATACCTCGCTATCTGATAAAGAAGTGGTGCAGCGCTTGCTTGGTGAAGAGGCCTGGGACCTCTTAAATCAGTTACGTGGTGTACGTCGTACCGGGCGTTCTGCGCGTATGTTATACGAGGTTTTAGGGGATATTTGGGTGGTTCGTCGCAATCCTTATCTGCAAGACGACCTGGTGCAAGATCCCAAGCGTCAACAGCAACTTATCGATGCACTCTACCATCGCTTGAATGATATTGATAAGCGCCGTGACATTGGCTCAACTAATGATAGTAAAGTGCAAGAGCTATTGCGTGCGGCTCACCGTGCGGTGATTGAGTTCGAGGCGAGTTTTGAGCATACACGTCTATTGCGCCGAGAAATTAGCAAGCGCATGCAAGACTTGACGCGTGCCGACAATATTAAATTTGATGGTCTCTCACGCGTATCGCATGTGACTGATGCAACCGACTGGCGCGTTGAGTATCCTTTCGTCGTCTTGACACCGGATTCGGAAGCAGAGATGGCTGCCTTAGTTCGTGCCTGTATTGAATTAAAGCTGACGATTGTGCCTCGTGGTGGTGGTACGGGTTATACCGGTGGCGCTATTCCCTTAAGCTGGCGCTCAGTGGTAATTAATACTGAGAAGTTGGATCAGATTGGTGCTGTAGAGCTGACGTATTTGCCTGGGGTAGAGGCGCAGGTGAGTACGATTTTGACGGGTGCAGGTGTGGTGACTAAACGAGTTGCGGAAGCTGCCGAAGCCGCAGGTTTAGTCTTTGCGGTGGACCCAACCTCAGCGGAAGCCTCCTGTATTGGCGGTAATGTGGCTGTGAATGCGGGTGGGAAAAAGGCGGTGCTATGGGGCACGGCCTTGGATAACCTCGCCTGGTGGCGTATGGTTGACCCAGAAGGCAACTGGTTAGAAGTGACGCGCTTAGAACATAATTTGGGCAAGATCCATGACGCTGAGAAAGTTACTTTCGAGGTGAAATGGTATGACGGACGCTTTGAACCTGGTAAGCAAGAATTACGTCGTAAGCTGATTGAAGTAAAGGGCAGCACCTTCCGCAAAGTTGGCCTAGGTAAGGATGTGACTGATAAATTCCTCGCTGGTTTACCAGGCGTGCAGAAAGAAGGCTGTGATGGTTTGATTACATCGGCGCGTTGGATTCTACACCGTATGCCGAAATACACACGTACCGTGTGTTTGGAATTCTTTGGCCAAGCCCGTGAAGCCGTGCCCTCAATCGTTGAAATTAAAGACTATTTAGATAATCAAGGTAAAGCGCAAGGCGCTATCCTAGCGGGTCTTGAGCACTTAGATGAACGCTACCTGCGCGCGGTAGGCTATTCAACCAAGAGTAAGCGTGAAGACTTTCCTAAAATGGCTCTATTTGGTGATATCGTCGGTGATGATGAAGAAGCCGTTGCCCGTGCGACAAGTGAAGTCGTACGCCTAGCGAATGCGCGCAGTGGTGAAGGATTTATTGCTGTTTCACCTGAAGCGCGTAAGAAATTCTGGTTAGACCGTGCGCGTACCGCTGCGATTGCCCGCCATACTAATGCATTCAAAATTAATGAAGACGTGGTGATTCCTCTGGACCGCATGGGTGAATATACGGACCAGATTGAGCGTATCAATATTGAACTTTCAACTGAAAACAAGATCAAGTTGATTGATGAGTTAGATGCCTTCCTCGATACAGAATTGCCTATCTATAAGACCATGGATGCGCTGGATGAAGAGCTCACACGTGAAGAGGTTGTTGGCTCACGAATTCGTAGTGCACGTGAAGTCTTACAAAGCGCCCGCGCCCGTTGGTCATGGTTATTAGCGCATTTAGATGAGCGCTTAGATCAAAGCTTAGCAACACTCAATGAGTTAGGCCTAAACCATTTACAAGAGGCTTTCGAGCAACGCTTAACTCAACAAGCAGATGCGAGAATCTTGGATGTCATGCAAGATCGCACGATTCGGGTCTCGTGGAAGGCCGAAGTTTTGCGCAAGATGGAAAGCATCTTCTCAGGAGCAGACCGTGCAGCGGTCTTGACTGAGATGCAGAAAATACACGATAAAGTGTTGAAGAGCCGAGTCTTTGTGGCTCTGCATATGCATGCGGGTGATGGTAATGTACATACCAACATCCCTGTGAACTCAGATGATTATGAGATGCTCTTAACCGCGCATCGAGCGGTCGACCGCATTATGCAAATCGCCCGTGATTTGAATGGCGTGATTTCAGGTGAACACGGTATTGGCTTGACCAAATTAGAGTTCTTGACCGAAGAAGAGTTGGCGCCTTTCGCCCAGTACAAACAAGAGGTTGACCCGAATGGCGTATTCAATATGGGTAAGCTGATGCAAGGGGCCGATTTACGTAATGCCTGGACCCCTAGCTTTAACTTGCTTGGCCATGAATCCTTGATTCTTAAACAAAGTGATATGGGTGCTATTTCTGAGTCGATTAAGGACTGTTTGCGTTGTGGTAAATGTAAACCCGTCTGTGCTACTCACGTACCACGTGCCAATCTACTCTATTCACCGCGAAATAAGATTTTAGCCACATCTCTATTGGTGGAAGCCTTCTTATACGAAGAGCAAACTCGCCGTGGCGTAAGTTCCTTGCATTGGAAAGAATTTGAAGATGTGGGCGAACACTGTACCTTATGTCATAAGTGTTATACGCCATGTCCCGTGGATATTGACTTCGGTGATGTGTCGATGAATATGCGTGCCATCTTACAGCGCATGGGTAAGCAATCTGCACGCCCAGGTAAGACTGCAGCGATGTTCTTCTTGAATGCGACCGAGCCATCTACGATTAATATTACGCGTAAGGTTTTAGACATCGGCTATAAAGCGCAACGCATGGGCAATCGTCTCCTCAGCAAAGCCGCGCTTAAACAGACCGCTAATCCTCCTGCCTCTGTAGGCAAGGCACCAATGCGTGAAGAAATTATTCACTTTGTGAATAAGAAAATGCCAGGTGGTCTACCGAAACAAAGCGCCCGTAAATTACTAGATATTGAGGATAAGAATTACGTTCCGATTATCCGTAACCCCAAGAGCACCACAGCTGAAAGTGAGGCCGTGTTCTACTTCCCTGGTTGTGGTTCAGAGCGCTTATTCTCACAAGTGGGGCTAGCGACTCAAGCCATGCTATGGCATGCGGGCGTGCAGACTGTTTTGCCACCAGGTTATCTCTGCTGTGGTTACCCACAACGTGGTAATGGTCAAGCTGATAAGGCGGAGCAAATTATTACTGACAATCGAGTCTTGTTCCATCGCTTGGCAACTACCTTAAACTATTTAGACATTAAAACAGTGGTGGTGAGCTGTGGTACCTGCTATGACCAATTAGCCGGCTATGAGTTCGAGCAAATCTTCCCAGGCTGCCGTCTTATTGATATTCACGAGTATTTGTTAGAAAAAGGCCTCGCCTTAGATGGTGTGACGGGAACCCGTTATATGTATCACGACCCTTGTCATACCCCCATGAAGTTGCAAGACCCGATGAAGACGGTTAAAGCCTTAGTGGGTGACGATGTGATTAAGACCGATCGCTGTTGTGGCGAGTCAGGAACCTTATCAGTTAGCCGACCTGATGTTTCAACGCAGATTCGCTTCCGAAAACAAGAAGAGTTGCAGAAGAACGTTAATCAGCTAATGGCAGAAGAGTCTACTGGCCCGATGAAGATTCTCACCTCTTGCCCATCTTGCTTGCAAGGATTAAGCCGCTATAAGAGTGATATTGGTGTAGAAGCTGACTATATCGTGATCGAGATGGCGCGCCATACCTTAGGCGAGACATGGCTTGAAGATTATGTGAAGAATGCGAACCAGGGTGGTATTGAGCGCGTCTTACTGTAGTAGGGCACTGCACGTAGTTGTATTGCTTATTTAAAGTAGTCGAGTTACTTCTTTGAACGTAGTTGTATTATTTATTTGAAATATAAACGGCCTAGCTTGGATAGTTCTCGCTAGGCCGTTATTGTATTGTCGCTTGTTGTGCGAGTGGCGCGCTTTTTACACCAATAAATCACGCACCTTCAGCACATCATAAATCCGTTGGGCGAAGGCCGCAGCTTGCGGCTGATCACCATGAATACATAAGGTGTCGGCCTGAATCGGAATTTCTTTGCCCGAGAGCGTGCGTACAAAACCATGCTCGACCATGTCTAAGACCTGTGCAATGGATTGCTCCTCGTCAATAATCATGGCATTAGGCTGAGTTCTGGGGGTCAGTGAACCATCGTCTTGATAGGTACGATCAGCAAAGACCTCTTGCATAGTCTTCACACCCATTACACTAGCCACCTGGTTATATAGACTATTGGCTAAGGTATATAAAATTAAGTCTTTATCCACATCTAACACAGCCTGCGCAATGGCACTTGATAGCGCCTCATTATTGACTGCCATATTGTATAAAGCACCATGAGGTTTCACATGATGGAGCTGAGCGCCTTGGCTCTTGGCCACAGCAGCGAGTGCGCCAATCTGCACCACGACTAAATCATAGGCTTGCTCAGGACTAATCGGTAGGGGACGGCGACCAAAACCAGGCAAGTCGTTAAGGCCAGGATGAGCACCAATCTGTACACCATGCTTAAGTGCCAAAGCAACGGTCTGGCGCATAATATGCGCATCGCCCGCATGAAAGCCGCAGGCGATATTCGCTGAATGGATATAGGGCATAATCGCTGCATCATTACCCATATGCCATGCGCCAAAGCTCTCGCCCATATCACAATTTAAATTAATCTTATTGGCCATTACTGCTCTTCCTCCTGCTACGTTGCTTATATGTCTTCTGGTTTGCTGCTATCTTAACGTACTGCTTCTAGTCTGTTCTGTGTGCTTCGTAAAAAGCACGAGGGGTATAACAACTGCTAGCGTCATAAAACGAGACTGTGCGATAAATCAGACTGCGTGGCAAGCGTCTAGTATGCCACGAAATGCTCTTTCAGCATGACACTTGTTTCCTGAACTTGTTGGCTCAGTTGCGTAAACTTCTCTAATCGTTCAGCCCATAACTGTTGCGCTTGCTCCACCGTACATAAGCTAAATTGGATTTTTTGTCCAGGGAGATGTTGTGCCAAATAGCTCAGATCTGTTTGGATAATATTGGCGATTTTGGGATAGCCTCCGATACTTTGGCGGTCGGCCATAAGCGCAATTGCTTGGCCATCAGCCGGCACTTGTATCGTGCCAAAGGCCATGGGCTCGGAACGCAATTGTAAGGCTTGTTCTAACTCAAGAGCGGGGCCTTGCAAGCGATAACCCATACGATCCGATTGCGGAGTGATTGCAAATTCGGCATCGACCAAGGCTTCACGTGAGGCCATCGTAAAGTGTTGAAAGTGAGCACCACGAATAATCCGAATGGTTTTGCGTGTTTGAATGCCTAAGCCAGAGCTCAGGTAAATTTTACGCTTATGCAGATGACTTAAAATCAGCTCCAAAGACTCTGCGCTGAAATAGCCATTTAAGTGTAGGCGATCTTCTTTTTGCAAAGCGCGGCCCAGTATGCCACCAATACCAACACGATAGTCCGTACTTTGGCTGCCCATCACCAGCTCACTCTTGAAGCCACCATGCACAGCGATATATGCTCTGGCCCCTGTGCATTGAGAGCTCGGTTTAAAGCTTAAGGTTTGACCTGCTTGAATGATATAGGCACAGTTATTCTGAATTGCCTGCTCATCAATATGCGGATTTAAGAAGGCGCCGCTGACGGCAATGCAAGCAGCTTCTTCGAAAACTAAACTAGGACCGCTTAAGGTCACTTCTAAGCAAGCGGTATTTAGGGGATTTCCAACAACGCAGTTGGCAAGTCGTAGTGCGCTTGGATCCATGGCTCCAGTGACGCTGACGCCAAGTGATTGAAAGCCCCAGCGCCCAGTATCTTGGATGGAGGTAAACATGCCTGGTTTATTGACAAGTATGCTCATAAATCACCTGTTCCGTAGCGAGTTGATTCGAGTGCAGCTGCCCATATGTTCGAAGTCTGTATAAACTGGTTCATCGCTCACCTGTTCCATAGTGAGCTTGTTGGCTGAGAAACTCTGCTTTGCTGATCGCTTTAAATTGGATCTTGTCACCTGCTTGGTATAAGGTGTAGGGAGCGGCATCAGCATTGAATAAACGCAATGGCGTACGTCCCACAATATGCCAGCCACCGGGTGTGGCAAAGGGATAAATAACCCCTTGGCGATTTGCAATACCCACGGAGCCTGGTGCTAATTCCGTACGTGGTTGAGTGCGTCGTGGCAGATTCAGCTTAGGGTCGAATAAACCATGAAAGGGCAGGCCAGGAGAGAAACCTAACATAAATATATGCATCGGTTCGCGCGTATGTAAATCAATGATTTGCTCTATGCTTAAACCAAGTTCTTGGCTTAAATCAGGTAAGTCAATACCATACTCCAAATCGTAACAGATAGGAATTTCAACTATTTTGCCAGGTGCTGTAGCGGTTGCATAATTTAATGCATCAAAGGCATTGAGTTCGGTATACGCAAATTGCTCTAAGGCTTCTCTTAAGATCGCAAAAGGGTTGTTATTCGTGGAGTCATTGGAATCGGTGTTTGCATGCTCAACGTGCAAAAGGCGATCTAAATCATAATACACACCGACCGCATCAAAACTTGGAATCGCCTCGATAATGGCCTTGGGAAGTGCCTGTCCGATTGCGTCTTGAATACGGTGTGCTAAGTAAATTGCACGACGGTTGAGTTCTGCATTAACGGGATCAGGCGATCCGCTAAGCGTGTGTGCATCAGCGTGGTCCGTGCGAGCCTCGGGGTTTGCGAAGGAGAGGCGAATAATAATACAGCTATCGCCTTCAGTATCTAGACGTAAGTTTAGGGGTGGAATCTTGTTCAATCGTTACGCACTCCTGCGGGAAAATAATGCTAAACGTACTACCTTTGTTCACTTTACTCGTAATTTGTAGTTTAGCATTATGCCTGATCAGAATGTGTTTCGTAATGGCTAAGCCTAGTCCTGTGCCACCAGAGGCACGAGAGCGGCTTTTATCAACACGATAAAAACGCTCAGTAAGACGTGGAATATCACGAGCAGCAATACCGATACCAGAGTCTTTCACACTGAATACCGCCTGTCCTTCAGCGTCAAGATACCAGCGTACTGTAATATTGCCATCAGTGGGGGTATAGCGGACAGCATTAGTGACGAGATTGGTGATCGCTGAGCTGAGCTCATTGTAATTACCTTCAATATAAATATTCTCGGCAACCTCCCAGTCAAAGCTATGCTTATCATTCGAGAGTACCTCGGCCTGCTGACGAGCGATTTGAATCACATCAACCATCTTAACCGGTACACCATTCTGCAGTTTGGTGGATTCAAGGGTAGACAGTGTTAATAAGTCTGCGACAATCGCCAGCATGCGATCGGCTTGCTCTTTCATTAAGATTTGGTATTGACGACGTTGTTCAATTGTCAGGGCTTCAGGCGGTAGTTCGCTAATCGTTTCCAAAAAACCAATCAATACGGTTAAGGGAGTCCGGATTTCATGCGAGACGTTCGCCACAAAATCTTGCTGTGTGGTGCGTAATTTTTCGAGTTGTGTGTTATCAATGCATAGCAATAAGATACTATTATCATCGTACTGTGTCAGTTCAAAGCGCAGATGATAGGTGCGGCCATCAATCTCAGCCGTATTGGTATAGGCTTTAGACCAATCCTTCTGAATGGCATATTCGTAGAATTCAGGAATGCGGATAATATTAAAGAGATTGAATCCGCGGTCCTCAAGATAATCAATACCTAAGAGTTTCTTGGCATTGCGATTGCACCACTCAATAGTAAAGTTCTTATCCATGGTGACAGCGGCGGCAGAAAGCGCTTCAGCGGCAGAAAGAATGCTGGTATTGGTATGCTCTAAGCGCAAGATTTCGTTGCGCTGGCCACGAAATACCTTGTAGAGAGGCGTGATTATCTCATCATAGTGCCCAACGTAGGGCGGCGGTGCACTGCGAGTGTTATTGGCCCATTGCAAGGTTGCTTGGTAATATTTATAGTCGCGGTATAGGACCACAAGAATACAGGCGGTCAGAACACCGATGCCCCAATAGCCATCAAAAAAAAAGCTCAGGATAAATCCTAAGACGACACCAATGAGTATAACTAAAATTGATTTAAACCAAGCCATGGTAAGAGGATCCACAAAAAGCACAATCGGCTTAAGAGTACCCACTAGTGTATCAGGTAAGCCAGAGTTCTAACAAGACAAATGATAGCCCAAGGCGTTGGACTTTGTGTATAGTGTCGAAAAGTCTTGGGTCTATTACGTATGCGCCGTTGTAGGCATACGCGTGGTAAAGCGATAACCACTGCCGCGTACTGTCTCGATCAACATATCATGCTTGCTTGGCTCTAACGCTTTACGTAGACGACGAATATGTACGTCTACCGTGCGCTCTTCAAGAAACACATGATCGCCCCATACCTGGTCAAGCAATTGACCACGTGTGAATACACGCTCAGGGTGCGTCATGAAAAAGTGCAGCAGACGGAATTCAGTTGGACCGAGCGATAGATTAATATCATTACCCGTTGTGCGGTGTGAAACAGGGTCGAGACGTAAGCCAGCAATCTCAATTTCATCATCAGTCAATTGCGGAGCGCGGCGACGTAAGACTGCTTTAATGCGCGCCATTAACTCTTTAGGAGAAAAGGGCTTGGTGATGTAATCATCGGCACCGCTCTCTAAACCCTCAACCTTATCAGCCTCTTCGCTTTTTGCGGTAAGCATAATAATTGGGATTTCACGTGTACGCTCGCTGCTGCGAAAAGTACGAGCTAAACTTAAGCCTGAAGTTGTTGGCAACATCCAATCAAGTAGAATTAAGTCGGGCAACTC
>CAZIKJ010000448.1:0-4901 GCA_964539685.1 uncultured Pelistega sp. | reverse complement strand
GACATGGTGCTTGGCATGGGTGGCTATGTGGCTTTCCCAGGTGCCTTGATGGCACGCATGGCAGGTATCCCTGTGGTTATCCATGAACAGAATGCGGTGGCAGGTAGCGCTAATAAGAGTATCGCGCGCTTTGCCAAGCGTGTGCTGAGTGGCTTTCCTAAAGTGCTACCGCAAGCGCAGATGGTCGGCAATCCTGTACGCAAAGACCTCCTCAATCTGCCTGAACCTGACGTACGTTATGCGTCACGTACGGGCCCATTAAAAATTCTCGTGGTCGGTGGCAGTCTCGGTGCTATGGCTTTAAATGAGTTGGTGCCGCAAGCGACTGCGCGCTTACCATTAGAGCAACGTCCCAGTATTATTCACCAGTCCGGTGAGCAACATTTAGATATTTTAGAAGCAAATTATAAGGCGGTTGGTGTGCCTGCTCGTTGCTTAGCTTTCATTGATAATATGGCGGAGCATTTGGCACAGGCTGATTTAGTGATTTGCCGTGCCGGCGCCATGACAGTGGCTGAAGTTGCTGCGGTTGGTGTGGCGGCTTTGTTTGTACCGCTACCCCATGCAATTGATGACCATCAGACCGCCAATGCGGCGTGGCTCACTGAAGCGGGTGCGGCATTTAGCCAAGCACAGAAGAGTTTAAGTGCACAGCAGTTAAGTGATTTTATCAGTCAACTTACTCGTGAAAAGTTGCAAGAAGTGGCCACTAAAGCCAGGAAAATGGCCTATATCAACGCTACTCAAGATATTGCTAATGTATGCGCCGAAGTCATTAAGGAAAAAGCATAATGAAACATAAAATCCGTCGCATTCACTTTGTCGGTATTGGCGGCTCAGGCATGAGCGGCATTGCCGAAGTTTTACTCAATTTAGGTTATCAAATTAGCGGCTCTGATGTCAGCGATACGGCCGTAACACGTCGCTTGGCCAGTCTTGGCGCGACCATATATAACAGCCATGAGGCCTCAAATATTGAGCATGCCGATGCGATTGTGACCTCTACGGCTATCCAAAGCAGTAACCCCGAAGTCCTTAGCGCACGTGCACGCAATATTCCGGTGGTGCCGCGCGCGATTATGTTGGCAGAATTGATGCGCTTAAAGCGTGGCATTGCGGTGGCGGGTACGCATGGTAAAACCACGACAACTAGTTTAGTGGCGAGTGTATTGGCAGCGGCGGATATGGATCCGACCTTTGTGATTGGTGGTCGCCTAAACTCAGCAGGCGCAAATGCACGCTTGGGTACGGGCGATTATATTGTGGTTGAGGCTGATGAGTCGGACGCCTCTTTCTTAAACCTATTGCCGATTATGGCCGTGGTGACCAAT
Source organism: uncultured Pelistega sp. (assembly GCA_964539685.1). Taxonomy (GTDB): domain Bacteria; phylum Pseudomonadota; class Gammaproteobacteria; order Burkholderiales; family Burkholderiaceae_B; genus Taylorella. The sequence continues at coordinate 3,570 of CAZIKJ010000448.1, read as the reverse complement.
ATTGATGCGGATCATATGGATACCTATGGTCATGACGTGGCAAAATTACGTGGTGCCTTCGTTGAGTTTGCCCAGCGTTTACCTTTCTACGGTAGTGCCATTCTTTGCACCGATGATGATAACGTACGTAAAATTATCCCCTTTATCTCTTGCCCGATTACCAGTTATGGCTTTAATGATGAAGCGAATTTTCAAGCCTTTAATGTTGAGGCGCATGGCACCACCATGTGCTTTGAGGTTAAGCGTCGCTTAGTGCATAAGCCTGATTTACCCAATTTAAAAGTCACCTTAAATATCCCAGGCAAACATAATGTCTTGAATGCCTTGGCCGCGATTGCTGTAGCGACCGAGTTGGGTGTGCCTGATGCGGCGATTATTGAGTCCTTAGAGAACTTCCGTGGTGTAGGTCGTCGTTTTGCCTATGTCGGTGATTTTGCGGTGCCTGAGAGGAATGGCAATGGTCAATTCACCGTGATTGATGATTATGGACATCACCCAGTTGAGATGGCAGCGACTATTGAAGCGGCACGTGGTGCTTGGCCTGAACGCCGCCTCGTCTTAGCCTTCCAACCGCATCGCTATACACGCACACGCGATTGCTTTGAAGATTTTGTACGCGTTTTGGGAACTGCTGATGCCGTGCTCTTGACTGAAGTCTATGCCGCCGGCGAAGCGCCTTTAGTAGCGGCTGATGGGCGCGCCTTAACCCGTGCAATTCGAGTGGCTGGCAATATTGAACCTGTATTTATTGAAGACATTAGTGACTTACCCCAAGCCGTGGTGAACTTTGTTCGTGATGGTGATGTGGTGGTGTGCATGGGGGCAGGATCGATTAATAAAGTACCTGGACAAATCGGAGAAATGCTATGAGCGTAGATTTTGGAAAAGTTGGTGTCCTATATGGTGGCACCTCAGCAGAACGTCCCGTGTCATTAATTTCAGGTAAGGGCGTACATGAAGCCTTGCTCAGCAAAGGCATTGATGCGCATTTATTTGATACTGGCGAGCGCAGCTTAGCAGAGTTGGCAGCTGAGAAATTTGACCGCGTGTTTATTGCCCTACATGGCCGCTTTGGTGAGGATGGCTGTATGCAGGGAGCCTTAGAAATTCTAGGCATTCCGTACACGGGTCCAGGCGTGATGGCATCAGCGATTTCTATGGACAAAATCATGACCAAGCGAATCCTGATCGAAAAAGGCATCCCAACGCCTCGTTATGCCGTGGTGCATGAGGAGCAAGACCTTCACACGGCGAAAGAGCAGCTTGGACTGCCGATGATTGTAAAGCCACCGCACGAAGGATCTACTTTAGGTTTATGCAAGGTGACCGATGAGAGTAAACTTGCTGAAGCCTTTCAGTTAGCGAAGACCTATGAGAGTGAGTTATTGGCGGAGCAGTGCATTATTGGTCGCGAATTCACTATTGCGATTATGGGCAAGGGTGATGAGGCGCACGCCTTACCGGTGATTGAGATTATTGCCCCTGGTGGTAACTACGACTTTCACCATAAGTATGTGTCAGATGACACACGTTATGAGTGCCCAGCGAACTTGCCTGTTGAATTAAGCGCTAAAATTCAAGAATACTGCGTACAAGCGTATCGTGCTGTGGCTTGTGAAGGTTGGTCACGGATTGATGTGATGCTTGATAAAGATATGCAGCCTTGGATCCTGGAAATTAATACTTCACCAGGCATGACAAGCCATTCCTTAGTTCCAATGGCTGCCAAAGCCAACGGTATGGCGTATAGTGACCTATGCGTTTACTTGCTGTCACAAGCTACGTGTAAAATAGTTAAAGTGAAATCGTAAGGATAGCTGTGTTTAATAATCCGCGCCTGATTAATTTCATCGCCAATGTGATCATGCTGTTTGCCAGCATGGCTATTGTGTTGGGTGCGGCTTATTGGTTTATTCATCGCCCCATGTTTAACATTACTCAGCTGAGCATGGAGCCCAAAGAGGGCAATGTGTTAGAGCACGTATCGCCAGCGAGTATTCAGAGCACGGTAGCAGGTAAAATTAAGGGTAATTTTTTCACGATAGATTTGAATGAACTTAAGCGCAATATTGAGACCGCCCCATGGGTACGTCATGTCGATATTAGCCGAGTTTGGCCAAATGGCTTACTATTACGTATTGAAGAGCATGAGGCTTATGCCAAGTGGAATGACGATGAGCTCATTAATACATGGGCCGAGTTATTCTCAGCGAATCGTGAAGAGTTAGATAATGATATTAATTACCCGCAGTATTTTGGACCAGAAGGTTCAGAAAGATTAGTTGTGCAACGTGCAGGAGAGCTAGCAACACTTTTATCCCCCTTAAACCTACAGATTAAGGAAGTGGCATTAAGTGAGCGTTACGCTTGGCGTGTGACTTTAAGTAATGATGTCGTATTAATTTTGGGACGAGATGCAGGGGCGGAGTTAGCTGACCCCTTAGGTGGTCAACAAGGAGCCGTGAGCTTTGCAGCCACAGCTCAGCGTTTTGTGCAAGCCTGGCCGGTTTTGTTAGAAAGAAGCCAGGGAAAAAAGCTTACAAAAGTTGATCTTCGGTATACTAAAGGCTTTGCAGTGACATATGAGCCTGCGGTTAATTCAGATAGTAAAGAGAAAAAATGAGTCGAGAGCTGAATAGGGATTTAATCGTTGCCTTGGACATTGGTACCAGTAAAGTGGTTGCCGTGGTTGCCGAGGCCTTAGCTGAAGATGGTAAGTTCGATGTCCTTGGATTGGGCCAGGCCCCAACCATGGGTGGAATTCGCAAAGGCTCTGTTGTTAATATTGATATTACCGTTAAAGCCATTCAAAAAGCGCTAGAAGAAGCCGAATTGATGGCCGATTGCAAGATCCGTCATGCGCTAGTCGGTATTGGTGGATGCCATATCAATAGCTTCAACTCAAGCGGTATGGTGGCCGTGAAAGATAAAGAAGTCACAGCCGCCGATGTGAATCGAGTGATTGATACCGCTAAAGCTGTGAATATATCCACTGATCAACGTATTTTGCACGTGATCACACAACAGTTCTTAGTCGATAAACAGGGTGGTATTATCCAACCCGTGGGCATGTCGGGTGTCCGCTTGGAAGTGCGCGTACATATTGTGACGGGCGAAGAAACAGCTGCCCAGAATATTCTAAAATGTGTGCGCCGTTGCGGTTTAGAACCGTATAACCTGACACTTAACCCACTTGCTGCTAGTCAAAGCTGCCTGACAGAAGATGAGAAGAAACAAGGTGTTTTATTAATTGATATTGGTGCTGGCACGACTGACGTTGCCGTGTATCAAGATGGCTCAATTCGCCATACCCATATTATGGATGCCGGTGGTGAACTGATCACCAGTGACTTATCGCACTTATTCCGTATTCCGAATCCTGACGCAGAAGAGCTTAAACTCTTGAACGGTGTAGCTAAGAGTAGCTTAGTACCCGCTGATGAAGTGATTAGCCTGATGGGGGTGGGTGATCGTGAGCCGCGCACCGTGAAGCGAGAATTGATCGGTGAGATTATTTGCTCACGTCTAGAAGAAATTTTCTTTGAGGTTGGTGATAATATCCTTGAGAAC
>CAZIKJ010000447.1:0-2506 GCA_964539685.1 uncultured Pelistega sp. | reverse complement strand
CTTGGCCGCAGCCGCTGGTCCTGTCCTAGGACGTGCCATGATTGCCGATTTATATGAGCGCCAAGAAGCAGCAAGCTTCATGTCTCACATCGCCTCGGCGATGGCTATTGTGCCTGCCTTGGCTCCTATTGTCGGTAGTATTTTGCTGCATTGGTTTGCTTGGCAATCGCATTTTATTGCCTTAAGTATATTCGGCATCACCTTGTTGCTTGCGGTGCATTTTATGATGTTTGAAACTGCACCATCTAAAGGCGGTCATGCACTGACGAAGATTAAATCTTTATTCGGCTCTTCATTTAGTTTTTTAAAGCATAAACAATTTCTCGGCTACGTTATTTTAGCGAGCTGTGCCTTTGGCTCCATGTTTGCCTATATTTCAGTCGCCTCTTACTTAGTCACGGATGCTCTCGGTATAGATAAAACCTATTTTGGCTATACCTTTGCCTTCAATGTCTTTGGCTTATTTTTAGCGGCCTCGATTAACGCTCGAATCATCAAGCATATCCGCATCGAACGTATCTTGGGGGTAGCGATGGGCATCCTGTTTAGCATCGGCACTATCTTTCTGATTTTCCAGTTTGACTATCTCTCACTGCCACTATTACTCGCGTGTATGTTCTTTGTATTTGGTGTTGGTGGTATGACCATGTCCAACACCCAAGCTGCCGCTATCAGCTTATTTCGCACACAAGCGGGCTCAGCCTCGGCAATCTTTGGTCTTATACAGACAGGCAGTGCAGCACTAACAGGGACTTTAGCGGGCTACTTCTACGCGGGTACCGCACTTCCCTTAGCGATTATTATTGGGTTTTGTGGCACGCTAGGTTTGCTGACTTGGTGGATTTGTTTTTCGGATAGTAACCGCTAAGCTTACTGCAGTCTTAAGCGACTTAATGTACCGCAGTAAGCTTATTACCTAATAACACTTATTTGAGTGGCTCGCCTGACTCAGCATGCTTCGCCAATAAGGGCGCCACTTGCCAAAAAGCAGCAGCGTCTGCCGACTCGCGGGCATAACGCTGCATTGAACGAACAACATTAAATAAGCCAACTTGCTGTGCGTAATTCATCGGACCACCTCGGTACGCAGGGAAACCATAGCCATAGAGGTAAACTACATCAATATCAGAAGCTCGTAAAGCAATACCTTCCTCGAGGATTTTAGCCCCTTCGTTCACTAAAGCGTAGAGGCAACGCTGTACAATTTCTGCCTCACTAAATTGACGTGGCTCGATGCCTTTTGCTTTGCGGAAGTCGTCAATAATTTGCTCCACGACAGGATCAACAATTGGCTGACGATTACCTGCTTCATACTTATACCAACCCATGCCAGTCTTCTGACCATAGCGGCCTGCTTCACATAATTTATCGGCAATCACGGGCTCATAAGGCACGCTTGGATTTTCTGCTGCTTTGCGTTTACGAATCGCCCAGCCAATATCTAGCCCAGCGAGATCACCAACGCGATAAGGCCCCATTGCCATACCAAAATTTTCTAGCGCTTTATCGACTTGCGATGGTGATGCACCAGCCAAGACAAGTTGATCCGCTGCGACTCGATAAGGATAGAGCATGCGATTGCCAATAAAGCCATCACACACGCCAGAGACTACTGGCTTTTTCCCAATCTTACGACCGATCTGGATTGATGTAGCGAGTACGTCTTTCGCTGTTTTAGCACCACGCACAATCTCTAATAATTGCATCACATTCGCAGGACTAAAGAAATGTAATCCAATGACATCCTCAGGACGCTTAGTAAAATCAGCAATCTGATCAACATCTAAGGTTGATGTATTAGAGGCTAAAATTGCGCCAGGTTTAGCGACACGATCAAGCTCAGTGAAGACGGCCTTTTTCACGCCCATCTCTTCAAATACGGCCTCAATAATTAAATCAGCTTGCGCTAAGTCATCATAGGACAAGGTAGTGCTTAGCAGACCCATGCGCTGCTCTACTTGCTCGGCTGTTAAGCGACCCTTTTTCATGGTATTTTCATAATTACGACGAATCGTTGCAACACCGCGATCCAATGCCTCTTGCTTCATTTCTAACATAACAACAGGTAGACCAATATTCAGGAAGTTCATGGCAATACCACCACCCATTGTGCCGGCACCGATCACAGCTACTTGCTTAATCTCACGTAATGGCGTGTCTGCTGGGATATCGGGTATTTTCAAGGCCGCGCGTTCAGCCGCAAAAATATGGCGTAAGGCTTGCGATTCAGGCGAGCTCATTAAGCCCAAAAACAACTGACGCTCAAAAGCCAAACCTTGTTCAAAAGGCATGTCGATACTTGCTTGCACCGTCTCTAAGCACTTCACGGGTGCAGGGAAATTCTTACTACTCGCCTGCAATTTCTCACGCACTGTTTGAAGCAATGTTTGTGCATCAGTTTGTGATGTCACTTGCAGATCGCGCAAACGCTTTAAAGGTGCTTTATTCACCGCTAATTCTTGGGCAAAGGCAATGGCCGCAGCAATTAAATCATCCTCAACCACAC
>CAZIKJ010000446.1:0-4508 GCA_964539685.1 uncultured Pelistega sp. | reverse complement strand
CAATGAAGCCAACATCGGCAAGTCACTATTCGCCACCCAAGCACGCACACGTAAGCTCCATTTGTGTTTAACTGACATTAAGTGCGCCACTACGGCAAAGCGAGCTGGAAAAGCCTTAGTTGAATCAATATTCGGCGCACCGTACGTTAAGTAGTCAACACCACATAAGTCAACTGCTTGCTCAAACGATAAGCCAGGCTCATCACGCAAGTTCGTACAGGTTTGCACCCACTTATCGGCTGGAATTTCAACCGTCACCTCACCACGGTCTACGATGATCTTCACTTGATCACCAAGGCGCTCGGTAAGCGTGTTTTGTAATATTTCTAGACGCGTCATAATCGTATCGAGTTAGTGAGTCGTGTGACCCTTACGCTTCACGCGCAATGGTATTGGTACGACGGATTTTATTTTGCAATTGTAATAAACCATAAATCAGCGCTTCAGCTGTGGGCGGACAGCCTGGCACATAAATATCCACTGGCACGATGCGATCACAACCACGCACAACTGAATACGAGTAGTGATAATAGCCACCGCCATTCGCACAGGAGCCCATAGAGACCACCCAGCGAGGTTCAGCCATCTGGTCATATACCTTACGTAGCGCAGGTGCCATCTTATTGCATAAGGTACCTGCAACGATCATCACGTCAGACTGGCGCGGACTTGGGCGGAAAATAATCCCGAATTGGTCCAAGTCATAACGCGCCGCACCTGCGTGCATCATCTCAACCGCACAGCAAGCGAGACCGAAGGTCATTGGCCACATGGAACCCGTCTTAACCCAGTTCATCACTGCGTCAGTGCTGGTCACCAAGAAACCCTTATTGTTTAATTCATTTTGTTCAGACATATACTATTACGCCACTTAAAAATTAGTCCCAGTCCAACGCGCCCTTCTTCCATTCGTAAATGAAGCCGGCGGTAAGAATAACTAAGAAAATCATTGCGGTTGCAAAACCGACGATACCCACAGCGCCGTTAGCGATGGCCCATGGGAATAAGAAAGCAAGTTCAAGATCAAACAGAATAAAGAGAATAGCTACTAAGTAGTAGCGTACATCAAAGCGCATACGCGCATCTTCAAATGCCTCAAAACCACACTCATACTGAGAAATCTTCTCAGGATCAGGCTTACGTGGCCCTAAAAAACTACCTGCAAATAAAAGAAAAGCCCCTAAGCCACCTGCCACAAGAATGAACAGTAACACGGGGAAATATTCAGCAATATTCATAATGTATAGTCGCCCATAGTTTCAACTCTCAGATCCACACATAAGACTTAAGCTTAATATGGTCTGGCGCACAAGGAGTTCCCCCCTTGGCATTAATAAAAACACACGTTTAACGTCAGCAAAGACGAGTTTCCACCCCCTATTATAGAGGTTTTAACCAAACTCATAGATTGTATCATTTAAGAAATTTTGTTGCGGAACATTCTTACACTGATACAATAAAAAACATGCTAAAAAGCCCTCTCACAGCTAAACTGCAAGGGGGCATACAAATTACAAAAAGTCAACCACCGATACCTATAACAGTAGTTCCACGCTCTTTCAAGGGCGTACCCGTCGCCCCATTAAAATTTTCTTCAATCTGAATAAAAACCTTATTGCCGCCACCCAGACTCTGCTCGGCACGGATACCAACGGTAGAGTCATTCATCACCCCTGAACGCACCCCCGCGTTCGATTGCTTAATTGAAAAAGGCACCCCTTGATGCGCACCACTGATACGCTGCTGCGTATAACCATAACCCTGATCGACACGACCATAGAGAATCACCCCACCATCGGCAGGTACGAAATTAGGGCGTGAAGTTGAGCTTGCGACAGAGCTTGAGGCCAAGCTTGGGCTTGCACTCGAGATAGAGCTTTGCATGCTTGCACTCAAAGCCGTCGAACTCGGGGTAATCACACTCGACAAAGTGGACTCACTTAAGGCTGACACAGAAGAGCTTGACGCACTAGAGATTGACGCAGAACTTACACTTGAAGGAGTAAAGGCAGGCTGTGCGCTTGAAGGAAACAAAGCGCCTAGCTGTGGAGATAATGTAGAATTAAAAGTTCTTACTGAACCTGCAGAAGCCAGAGTCGCAGAGCCACTAGGTGCCAATTCAATAGACTGTGCACTAGCAATGTTCATCAAGCAGAGAGCAAGGAAAAGTAGTTTTTTCATACCGTCATTATAACCGCTTTTAGGCAAAAACCAGCGATATGAAGACTAATACTTTAGATGTGTGACATTTATTTTACAGCCGAAATCAGTGGCTTACAGGGGCAAAGACTTGGTTTTCTACATTGAGTTTAATTTCTTTTGCTACATTCTTTCTATAAACGATCAAGCTCCCTACCACTGAACCTTATCTTCAGGCAAACACTCTTCAAGTGGACCATTCAAGCCCTCTAGAATTTTTTCTTTCATAGCTGGCATAGTAGAAAGATACAGTGTCTCCATAAGCCCATTGTAATCTTCTTCACTTAGCATAACGGCGTTACCATCTTTGGTGCTGACATTAACTGGCTCATTAAATTTGATTGTTTGCTCTAATATGCTAAAAATATTTTTTCTGAAATTAGTAATGTTTATATTAAGCATATTGCCCTCCTTATCGAGCATATTACCACTGAAGATTTTTATCTTTGCCTATATTCATACAATATATGTGACATGCAAACAACTAAGTTTACGTAGCGACTCTTGACGAGATTACACTTCAGCTTACTATACCACCTCTATACCACCTCTAAATCCATACAAGTCTAAAACAGCAGATATAAAAAAACCCTGGCGAACCAGGGTTTTTCAGCTAATTTGTTAGGTATGGACTAAGCCATACTCAACAATTAGAAGCGGTGTTGTAAACCAACAGCCACGTCTGTAGATTTCAACTTAACGTCAGAAACGTTAGGACCACGGTTTGTTAGTTTAGATTGACCGTAAGAAGCCAATGCGTAAACTTGTGTACGCTTAGATAGGTTGTGTTGGTAACCTAAGCTGAAGATGTTTGTTTTGATACGTTGATCACCTAAATCGCTATGCTTGATGCGGTTACCTGTGTAAGAGAACAATACTTTACCAGCATCACCAACTGGAGCAGAAACACCTGCTAACCAAGATGTTTGACGTAGACCTTTACCACCGCGGAAGCCGCCGTTATCAACCCAATCTGGATCCTGTACTGTACCAACGTTAGTAAAACCGTAGATATTACCATTAGCAGCTACTAAGTCCTCAGCCAAACCCATACCGCCAATAACGCCATCGCGTTGTTGACCCACGATAGCATGTAGTTTAACTACATCTAGATCGTAAGCAGCACCTAAGTTCCATGCTTTAGTTTTGTCGTCACGAGTTGTCGCACCGTTTAATTTGTTTTTGTTACGTAGGTAGTCAAAGCTAACACCTAGAGCCAAAGGACCTGCATTGTAACCAGCACCGAAAGTTACGCCAGAACCTGTTGTTTTCTCTGTAGTTTCAACGTTACCAATTTTCTCAGTTACTTTAGTGTCGTCATGAACAACACCTAAACCAAATTGGAAGCCAGAGAAGTTAGGAGAAACGTATTTGATCGCGTTATCGTAACGGTGTGATACTGAATCACCGAATGCTGAGTTAGAAGCAGCTTGACCCCAACCTGTACCGAATGGATCGATAGGAGCGATGAATGCGTCAGCCGCGTTGTATTGACGACCGATTGTGAATGTACCCCAGCTCTCACCAGTTAAACCAACGAAAGCTTGACGACCGAATAAACGATTATCTTGAGCTTGACGACCATCACCAGGAGTAAAGCCACCTTCCAATTGGAAGATTGCGCTTGTACCATTACCTAGATCCTCAACACCTTTCATGCCCCAACGGCTGCCGTTCTTAACGTTGTTACGTGCACCGATGTTACGCTCTTTAATAGAGTAACCATCTGTAGAAACTTTCTGTTGTTTGTAACCGTAACCTGCGTCAACTAGACCGTATAGAGTTACAGATGATTCTGCGTGAGCAACACCGGCGAAACCAGTAACTAGAGCTGCTGCTAGTAATGTCTTTTTCATTTGATAAATCTCCGTAGATTTTGAGTGATTAGAGCAGCGACTAATTTAGGATGTCCTGCCACTCTATAAAACTCCGCGAAGGGAAGTTGTAGTTATTGCACCAAATTTTCAGACTTCTGACTAGCAATATGTGAAGAAAGTTTGCATTTCGTGGTTTTTTTGCCTAAAAGCGTTGCTTTGAAGCAACTAAATGAGGTTTTCTTACCACAAACTGCGGCTTTCCCGCTAATCCAAGTCCAAATACTTAAGAAAGTACTTTAAGAGTCATTCCTTACGCTTTCATTGTACGAAGGTTTTTATAAATAAGGTAGTTTTGTTTTCAGAGAAGTGGCTTAAATTTTGTATCTCGCATCTTAAAAACAACAGTCTGTTGTATTTTTAGCAAAAACCAAGGCTTGGAATGTGTTGTTGTCGAGTACAGAGCGATCTTTCACAGTGATATAGAACTATTAT
>CAZIKJ010000445.1:0-1625 GCA_964539685.1 uncultured Pelistega sp. | reverse complement strand
CTCATACTCTTGTACCGCAATATCTCGACGCACTTCGGCTAAGACAAGATTGTTGCGCAAGCGACCAGCCGTAAAAATAGGAATACTGATACTTGGCGCAAATGACCACATGCCACTGCCTGAGTGGAACAAATCATCGAGGTCTGTGCTCACAGTACCGAGGTTACTCGTTAAAGCAATACGTGGGAAAAAAGCCGCTCGTGCAGCATGAATATTCGCGTGCTTAGATTGCAGTTGTGCTTCAGCGGCACGAATATCAGGGCGGTTCAACAGTAGTTCGGAAGGCAAACCCGTCTGTAATACGGCGGTCTTAAATACAATCGCATCTAACTGGGGCTGAGGGACCTGCACTGGCTGCCCAACTAATTGCACCAAGAAATTCGCTGCTTGTTCCTTCGCACTTTGTAATTGCGAGACCAAGGTTTGACCATTCGTTAATAAGGTTTGTGCCTGCACATATTCAACTTTGGAGCTGGCGCCAACCTCATAACGTCGCTTGAAAATACGTACCGAGTTCTGATAATTCTGCACCGAGCGTTGCGCAAAGAAAAGCCGCTTCTCAAGTTCAGATAATTGTAGATAGGTTTGTGCTGTCTGCTGAATAATACTATTGCGTACCGCTTGTTGGTTCCACCGGGTCGCAAAAAACTGCTGCAAAGCCGCTGCATTCAAGCTACGCACTCTGCCCCAGAAATCCAACTCCCATTGATTCAAGCCTATACCAACGGAATAACTCTCCGCAATAAATCCCTCACCACTGGGCGATAAACCAGCAGGCGTACGCGCTCGTTCAAATCCCACGCTACCACTTAATGTCGGCAATAAGTCTGCGCGTTGGATACCATAAGCGGCCTGCGCTTCAGCAATCCGTAGACTGGCAATTTGCAAGTCATGATTATGATTTAAGGCTAAATTCACCAATTGCACTAAACTTGGGTCATTCACATAATCCTGCCACGCTAAGACCGCTCTGGGTTCCTGAGTTTGGGTGGGATACTCTGCAGGCAAAGCAACATCGGCAGTTTGATAAGGCGTAGGAGTCTGGCATGCACTTAGCATCACTGCAAACAGCACGCTTGATGGAAGTGAAAAGATACGATTCAGCCGAGGCTGTTGAACTGGCATAATGCCCCCTTATTTCTTCAATAATGAAGACAAATCTGCTTATTAGACAAGTATAGTCGCACATTATCGGTTTTCTATACAGGTTATTTTACTTGCTTCAATGATATAAATCGGACATTTTTCAGAAAGCAAAATAAAACCCCCAGCCACATGATTACTATATTGAGGCTCTGGGGGCTCTACGTCAGGAATACATACATGCTCTTGCTATGCAAGGCGTACTCAGCTCGTCGATATACGTACTCTCGGTAGCTAAGGCTTATTCCGCTAATTCATTACACACGGTTGCTATGTTAGGCTTATTCCTCTTGTACACACACGATGTTGCTATGTAAGCTTTGCGCCTTGTGCACATATTCGTGTTATTAACATGTATGGTGCACACATCTTGTCCGCATGGCGGGCATGATGGCGATACGTTGAGTTGTCGTTCTGCACAAGTGCCGCGATGCTCGCTTCAAGGTGCTCAACACGTTGACGTAGGCTATCAACTAATTCGC
>CAZIKJ010000444.1:0-6725 GCA_964539685.1 uncultured Pelistega sp. | reverse complement strand
CGAGGATGATTACGCAACTCTTGCTGCGCATTTAAATAAACTTGCGTCATATCAATCTGTCAATGTTAGCAAAGCATTAAAACGAATAATAAAAGCTCATCACTATAAAGCTAATATTTAATAAGGGGACTATCCGCAACTTACAGACAAGCACACACTTTACTTGCGCACTCACGTAGTAGCGGCGGATATCCGCAAACTCAAGGCGAACTCAGGGCAAACTCAAGTATTCAAAGCAAATTCACCTATTACAGGCGAATATCTGCCTCTTCCGCTTTGAGAATATATTTTAAATCGTAAAGAACATGATTCGGCTTACCTAGCGCACGAATAGCTTGGGCACCCATCTCAACAAACTCTTGATGCGCAACACCTAAGATAATGCCGTCATATTCACCCGCTTGAGGATTGGCAATAGGAGTAATACCATATTCATGTTGAGCTTCCTCTACCTCTACCCATGGATCGTAGACATCCACTTGAATATTATATTCACCAAGCTCTTTCACAATATCCACAATACGTGTATTACGTAGGTCAGGACAGTTCTCCTTGAAGGTTAAACCCATTACTAGAACACGCGCACCTTGTACTTGAATACAACGCTTAGTCATGGCTTTCACCAACTGAGACACCACATAAGAACCCATTGAGTCATTCAAGCGGCGACCAGCGAGAATAATTTCTGGATGATAGCCGATTGCTTGCGCCTTATGGGTTAAATAATACGGGTCCACACCGATACAGTGACCACCTACTAGACCTGGACGGAAGGGCAAGAAGTTCCACTTCGTACCCGCCGCCTCAAGCACGGCCTGCGTATCAATGCCTAAGCGATTGAAAATCAATGCCAACTCATTAATCAAGGCAATATTCACATCACGCTGTGTGTTCTCAATGACCTTGGCGGCTTCGGCCACACGAATGCTTGAAGCCTTATGAGTACCTGCCGTAATAATGGTTTTATAAAGCTGATCCACAACTTCAGCAATCTCAGGGGTTGAGCCCGAGGTTACTTTCTTAATCGTCGATACGCGGTGTTGCTTATCGCCTGGGTTAATACGCTCTGGGCTATAACCGCAGTAGAAATCAACATTATATTTTAGGCCTGAAACCTTCTCCAAGACAGGTACACAGACTTCCTCAGTCGCACCTGGGTACACCGTTGATTCATAAATCACGATATCACCTTGCTTTAAGGCCTTGCCGAGAGTCTCACTGGCTTTTACCAAAGGCGTTAAATCAGGTTGTTTGAACTCATCAATAGGTGTAGGCACCGTCACAATATAGGTATTGCAGGCGGCCAAATCTTGCGCATCCGCACTATAACGTAAGCCCTTGGCCTCTTGCAATTCGTCTGCATCCACTTCAAGCGTGTGGTCAACCCCAGATTGCAATTCCTTAACGCGCTTTTGATTAATATCGAAACCAAGCAGCTCACGCTTCTTGCCGAATTCAACAGCCAATGGCAGGCCCACATAGCCTAAACCCACAACAGCCAATTTCACATCTTGTAATTGCACAATAAACTCCTTGAAGAGGCAAAATAATTTAATGTAATTGTAACAAACTAAGGGATGACGCTTAAAAAAGAATCGTCAATCATTTGTAAAAAAAGTTTATCTCATTTTCGCCAGTATTCTTACGCCCTGCTTGTCTTGCACATACTTTGCATAAGCAGCGAATGCTCTATCTAACATCTAACTCTCACTAGCGATCTTTGGCTCAACTATTATCATCACTTTTGCTAGGCTCAGTTTCAAATTCCTTAGGCCTGATAGAAGAGCACTACACCAGCCATGCAAATAGTTGAGTAGTTATAGATGTAGCACTTACGCACCCAGTGCGACACATTGTATGGTGCATGAGCAGCTATAGATGTTTAGCGCTTACGAGACACGGATGGTAATAATAACCACCGCGGACAGCGCCAACTCACTAAGCGCGAATACAACCAAATATACGCCGAAGAAAACACCAACATGCCTGCGCATAAGAGTAGCGGCTGATCCCAGAAAATAGTCGCCGGCACCAAATTGATTAAAGTTAACACCCATAAATACGGTGAGGTCAGCGCATTACATAAGTAGGGAGCCGTATCCACACTATCGCGATTAAATGTCACTCGCACCAAACGACGGAAAATCAATTGGTGCAGATGCAAAGCATCCGGCTGATCCACAGGCACCCCACGCTTAAAGCGACGACGCCAAATTGAAAACAAGGTCTCAAAGACGGGATAAAACAAAACCGCTAAAGCATAAAAAGGCGATACCGAGTGGTTACGAATTACCAATAACACCGCCAACTCAGCAAGAATAAAGCCAATAAAATAGGCCCCTCCGTCACCGAGAAACACCCGACCGAAGGGGAAGTTCCAGACAAAAAAACCAACAATCGCCGATGCTAGCGCCAGTGCAATCGTAAAGACCGCCATATCGCCCACTTGATAGGCCACCAAGGCAATCGAAATTGACATCAACATAGATACCATGGCGGCCAGACCATTCATACCATCTACGATATTCAAGGCGTGAGTACAGCCACCCACCGCGATAACGGTAAATAGGACCGAAATTGGCCAGAAACTAAAGAGAAAATCAAACGGCTGAATCCCAACGCGACTCACACCACCGAAAAACCAACAGGCAATGAGTGCCGAGATAAATGCAGCCATCAGGCGCTTTCCTGTGCCCACATCCTTGGTAATATCTTCTAGAATGCCAGCCGCAAAAACGGGCAAAGCCGCAATAAATAAAGCGGGCCAGAGCCAGTGCAAGGTCGTATTATCTGGGCGCCCCCAGACTAATAGACCCGCTAAAGTACCCGCAAAAACAGCTAAACCACCAATTCGCGGGGTTGATTTCTTATGACTTGCCTGCGGCTTATTCAGATCATAATCGCCCGTAAAGCGACCATGCCAACGTTCAGACAAGACAATTGCACCACCCACTGTAAAGGCGGTCAGCACAACGTAAAGATATAACCAAGAAAATGTCAAGGTAGTTCCGCTAAATGAATGCTGTTATTTAAATGATGCACTGCTCAAACAAGAGATATACCCTTATGCAGGCTAACCTCTAAGTATAGAACCTATATAGGGAAAAAACATCTCTCAATGTAACAGTGTTGCTTTTTAGCCTGACTTCCTAGGCAATATCAAACGAGTGTTCGAAATCCACCACAAATTGACAGTTTTTAAAGCTTCATCTCGGGTATTCCCTAGGTTTTTCTTGCATTGCACAAAAAGTCTTCGTATAATAGATTCATTGGTGCTTAATTAGCTCCCTAGCAGAAAGCGAATGTCTTATAGAGTCGCTTAGTCATTAAGTTAGGTTTGAGCCAGTCGCTAAGCCCAGCAAGTTGTCTCCTCCACCCTCCTCCTTTGGTGGATTTTGCCCAAAATCGCAAGATTTTGGGCATTTTTTTGCGCGCTCGCTTTGAACTGGTATGGAAACATTGGACACTTAGGAGTCCAAACCATGGCCATATCTATCCCTCTCAAACAACTCGCCTGCGAAAGGCTTTTTGACTTTCTCCCCCCGTTTAGTAATCCCTCACGCACAGAAAAGCGAGCCACTATAAGCTCGCTCTTATCCCCGATAGAGGATTTAGAAAACTTAAATCTTATACGCTAGTGTCGTCATTACTTTGGACATCAGGCGCATAGCGCCGCGTACAGGTGCGGGCAATTGTTCGGCACCATGTGCTACTGCCGTATGATTATGATGAATTTCTTCTTCACGCATTTGCGCCACAATCGCTCTAGAAACACTATCTTGTACGGGTAGGCTCTCTAAATGTGAATCCAAGTGCTGCTCAACTTGTTTTTCGGTTTCTGCCATAAAACCGAGATTCTTCGACACACCTGCCAAACCAGCAACAACGCCCAATGAGAAAGAGCCCGCATACCAGAAAGGATTAAGATAACTACGATGGCTTTGTAACTCTTGAATACGCTCATTACACCATGCAAGATGATCGACCTCTTCCTTAGCCGCCTCTAGGAGTACTTGGCGTACATCTGGATCTTTACAGAATACCGCTTGTCCACGATATAAAGCTTGGGCACAGATCTCTCCCACATGATTGACACGCATCAGCCCTGCTGCATGAATACGTTCTTGCTCATTTAAAGCACCTGGCTCTTCCGTAAGCACTTGAGCAGGGTTGGGACGACTTGCCACCGCATTACCAGTGAGAATCGTTAAGGCATCATTGACTTGCCCTAGAACTTGATCCCATACGCCTGGAGCGCGTCTAAAACCATCACCGTTAATCTTTGTTGTCATATTCAATTCCTATTCAATCAATCCTGTGCGCAATTTTCAGCCACATTGAAGTCTTCAGCAAGATTCAGACACTCAGTACGCGTATGCTTTCAGCCACATTCAGATATTTAGTCATACTCGGGTAATCAGTCACACTCAGGCTTTCAGTCACGCGTATGCATTCAGCGACACTCAGACATTCAGTCACGCGAATATTCCTTATCTTCAGCCAAAATCCCCAAACGCTATAAGCACCAGTAATTGTGCGAATCGGCTGAGACTGACAGCGCCTTAAAGCGCAGGTTGCTACAATAAGCAAAGTTATATTCTAACAGAGTTAAGCGAGGTCTTTATGCAGTGCACGGTTGAATGGAATGGTCCTGAGGGCATGCTTTTTGTCAGCAAAACAGGTAGTGGTCATGTGGTCGCCATGGATGGTGCTCCCGATGGTGGTGGTCATAATCTGGCACCACGCCCGATGGAGATGATTCTTAGCGGCACAGGCGCTTGTTCTGCCTATGATGTGGTCTTAATTCTTAAGCGTGGTCGCCAAGATGTGCGTCGTTGTACAGTGGAAATTAATAGCGAACGCGCCGAAACAGAGCCTAAAGTCTTCACTAAGATTAATATGCATTTTGTGGTGAGCGGCAAGAACTTAACTGAACAAGTCGTAGAGCGCGCAGTCAATCTATCCCATGATAAGTATTGTTCAGCGATTGCCATGCTCAATAAAACCGCAGAGATTACGCATTCATTCGAAATTATTGAGAGTTAATTGCTGGTAGGGGGCGCCCTGCCCCAGCTCAACAATGCTTAAGCGCATTGCTTTATGGGGAGTCCCTCATAGTGGAACTTCAGATCTAGGACCTCCACACAGCTCCGGCGACTTTCTGTTTGTCAAACGACTTGAGCTTATTATAATGAATTACACGGTAAATGGATAAGCAATCGCCTCATGATAGTGATACCCCTCAATATCAAAGTCATCCATCGTCACCCAGGTTTCTAAGTCTTCCAAGGTTTTAATATCAGGATTAATCAGCAATTTTGGCGCAGGATAAGGCTCGCGCTTAAGCTGCACATCTTTCATTAATTCTAGCTGATCTTCGTAAATATGCGCATTGACAATCTTGTGGTATGCATGTCCTGCTTTATGCCCAGTAATCTGCGCCATAATCGCCAATAAGAAATAGACTTGCACCATATTAAAATTCAAACCAAGCGGCACATCACAGCTACGCTGCGTACTATTCAAATATAGCGTACCATCAAGCAATGAAAAGTGATGACTATACATACAAGGACGTAAGCACCCCATATGAAACACCCCAGGATGATAAAAGGTCAGAATCTCGCCCCTATCGTCTTTACCCGCTTTAAGATCGGTGTATATCTTCTTAAGAAGGTCCAGTGAGCCGCCATCAGGTTTAGGAAAATTACGCGCCACGGCACCATAAATAAAACCGCAATCATCCTCACCCTTGCGGTAAGGATTAGCCAGCCAATCTAAATTCTCATTGGCATTCGCATCCCAAGTTTTAGTACCGATTTTGCGGAAATCTGCAGCATTATCATAAGCACGCAAGTAACCAATCATCTCCGCAATCGCTGCCTTATAAAAGCTCTTACGTGTGGTCACTAGCGGAAACTCACCTGCGCCCACATCATAGCTCAAGTCGGCATTAATCACCGTCAGACAACGCTTGCCCGTACGCTGATTATCCACCCAGACACCCTCATCAACAATGCGCTGACACAATTGCAGATACTGCTTCATAGACCTTACCCCTTCAATTTCTTACGTGCCCATCACTAGAAAAACACAGCCCTTGACGGCAAGCCCCGACGCGATGCACAGATTACGCTATTATAATCACTATCCTTATTGATAGTAGAAATTTTATGAGCACCCTATCCCTTATTGTCGCCTATTCTGACAATCACGTTATTGGTATTGACAACGACCTACCCTGGCGCCTCAAAGCTGACCTTGCCTACTTTAAGCAAACCACTTTAGGCAAACCCATTATTATGGGACGTAAAACTTGGGAGTCGCTTGGCCGCCCTCTGCCAGGACGCCGCAATATGGTGATTAGTCGTGATCCGCACTATAGCGCTGAAGGTGCGGAAATTTACCCCTCACTCGAGGATGCGATTACGCATGCGTGTGAGAGCGAAGCAGAGATTTTTATTATTGGTGGCGCGCAGATTTATGCTCTGGCACTAGCCAGTGATAAAGCCACGCGTATCTATGCCACTGAAGTACATACCGAGATTGAAGGTGATGCCTTTTTCCCTGAATTTGACAAGCAAATCTGGCAAGAAGTTTCGCGCCTACCACAAGCGCCTGAGAATAATCTTTCTTATGATTTTGTAGTGTATGAGCGCCAAGCCTAAATGAATAGAGCATTGAATATTTACCCTGTTTAGGCGCTAATCGACTGGCCCTTCAAC
>CAZIKJ010000443.1:0-1837 GCA_964539685.1 uncultured Pelistega sp. | reverse complement strand
TGCTCATACCACCAGCTGGACCGTCCTCATCGTCTTCGTCTACGGTCGCGCCTGAACCTGCGTACTCTTCACCAGAATCAGAAACTAAACCGTCAACAATTTCTTCAATCTGTGCTTGGCCATCACGAACGCGCTGAATGTGAGCTAAGATTTCTTGAATCGTGGTGGGTGAAGCGGCAATCGCCATCACCATATGCATTAGACCGTCTTCAATACGCTTAGCAATCTCAATCTCGCCATCACGGGTCAAGAGCTCTACTGATCCCATCTCACGCATATACATACGTACGGGGTCAGTGGTACGACCAAACTCGGAGTCCACCGTCGTCAATGCGGCTTCGGCTTCGTCCTCAACGTCATCATCGCTGCTAACAGGCGTAGAATCGTTCAAAATTAAATCTTCGGCTGATGGTGCTTGTTCGTAGACACGAATACCCATCTCACTGAAGGTGCTGATAATCGAGTCAATCGCATCCGCATCTACCAAGTCATCCGATAATTGGTCATTAATTTCACTAAAGGTTAAGTAACCGCGATCCTTACCAAGTTTAATTAAGACTTTCAGTTGAGCACGACGTAATTCGAGATCTTCAGCACTCGAGCCACTACGACCACCTGCTGCACCACCTGATTGACCACGACGACGACGTGCTTGTTTAGGCTCAGGGACATCAACATCAATCACCTCATCGCCATTATCATCATCTAAAAAGCCATCATCATCGACCGATGAGCTGGCCTTAGGGGGACGACCTGGTTTACGACCAGTCGATTTCTTCGCTTTAGGCGAATCGAAATCCTCGTCAAAATCGCTGTCAAAATCGCTGTCAAAATCGTCTTCAACATCCATATCGACATCATCGAAATCATCATCACTGGTGGATTTTGCAGGAGCAGCTTTAGCTGCGGCCTTAGTCGGCGCTTTAGCTGCGGTTTTGCTGGCAGCTGCCTTACTTGCAGTTTTCGTGGTTGTCTTGGCCGCTGTGGTCTTACGCGCAGTCTTTGTAGCAGGCTTGTCGGTGCCGGCATTAGCCGCTAAAGCCGTGACGCTCGTATCACTCGTATCAGTGGTCTGTACAGTTTTTTTAGCACTCATCTGTGTATTCTTCGCTGAAGTTTTCGTTACCGGTTTGGAGGCGGCTTTACTTGCCGTCGTTGTTTTACTGGTGGTCTCAGTTAGCGGTTCTGCCCTATCCTGAGCCAATTCTGCTGTTTTCTTCGTGTCTTCAACGGCAGTCGCTGGTTTAATAATTTTTGCTCTTGCACGTGTCGTTAAATCTTTATCACTAGGTTTAGCCATAATAGTTCCCACACTTGAAAAACAACATTCCTAATTGTCAAACAACAATTCATCCACACAACAACTCGCTCACTGTCTCTTATTAACTTAATCAAATCTGTTCAATGTTTTTGCGTTCGAAGAAATCGCCAATAAATTGAGGAAGAATAAGATGCCCTGATTGCTAATTGATTTAGGATGCAATTGCGTTACGAACAAGTAGACTAAATTTTAAAAAATAACCCTTAATTATACACCATCAGCGCCTATTTCCCTGCAATAAAGCAAGGCGCTCGGTTAAAATCTTATAGCGATTTTTCTCAGCTTCAGTACGCAAACCTGTTGCTACTAAAGCTGTCTGCTCCGCTTTCAAATCATCCAACTCAGCACTCCGGATCGCATCTTGCCACTCAGCCTTAGGATCAGGCAAAGCCTCTTGCAGGAGATCTTCGTGCACTAAGCTCAAGACAATTCGATGCAATTCAGGCTCTGTATCGAGCAGACGCAAAATCGCCCCACTGTTCACAAAACCTCGGGAAATTCCAATCGCAATAAAGC
>CAZIKJ010000442.1:0-6209 GCA_964539685.1 uncultured Pelistega sp. | reverse complement strand
TGGTCAATATGCGCAATGATTGAGAAGTTACGAATATGCTGCATTAATAAACAATATAAAGATAGTAAAAGAAAAAGGGCGCACTGCGCCCTTTTAGCGACAATAGACTAGTATTGTAACGTTATTTTGTCTGTGTGACAGTGACTTACGGTGTAAAATCCACCGCAAGTCAATTACAGCTAAATGGCAAGCCTATTTTGTTGGTGTGACTGTGACCCACTGGCTTAAATTCGCGCGTCGTACTAGAAGTGCTGCGGCTTTGTCTTTTGGTAAGTTTTTCACTAACTCCAAATATTGAGCGACAGATTGAACTTCTTGATTATTAATCGTCAGAATCACATCATCTTTCTGCAAGCCAGCTTGCTCTGCAACGCCACCTACCTGCGTTACAAGCACCCCGCCCTTAATCCGTAACTCAGTCTGTTTCGCCACGGGTAAAGCGCTAACGGTTAAACCAAGACGGTCTTCAGCAGTCACGGCAGGCTCAGTAGCGGGCTGAGCTTTCACCTCACCAGGCTCACTCGGCATTGCTTCAGGTGTAATTTTCAAGGATTCAACCTTGCCACGACGCCATACTTCAATATCAGCAGCGGTGCCAGGCTTGGTTTGACCGACTAAGCGTGGTAGATCGCTCCACTTCTTAATTTTCTCACCATTAAAGCTTGTAATCACGTCACCCGAGGCGATACCAGCTTTTTCAGCGGGGCTGTTCTGCTCCACATTGCTGACCAAGGCGCCTGAGGTATCGCTTAGACCCAATGCATCCGCCACTTCTTTCTGGACTTCTCCGATCATGACACCAATACGACCACGTTGCACCGTACCGGTTTCTTTCAATTGCTCAACCACTTTGAGGGCTTCATTAATTGGGATGGAGAAAGAAATCCCCATATAACCGCCACTACGAGTGTATATCTGGGTATTCACACCGACAACACGCCCCTGTAGATCAATTAATGGGCCACCCGAGTTACCAGGGTTAATCGCCACATCGGTCTGGACAAAAGGTAAATAATCACCTGTATCACGGTTAATCGCACTTACAATACCTGCGGTAACGGTAGACTCTAAATCATATGGGGAGCCAATCGCTAGCACCCATTGGCCTTTTTTCAAGCCATCCGAGTTACCCATATTCAGCGGCTGTAGATCTTTCGCCTCAATCTTCAATAAAGCCAAGTCCGTGCGCTTATCCGAGCCGACTAAGGTCGCCGTGTATTCCTTGCCATTCGTCAAGGTCACAATAATTTTCGAAGAGCCATCCACTACGTGTTGATTCGTAATGATGTAGCCATCAGCTGAAATCACAAAGCCTGAACCAATACCACTGGGCACATCGCGTTCAGGCCTGTCTTGGCGTGGCGTATTGCGACGCGGGGTTGGGGGCGCAAAGTCTGGCCCAAAGAAAAAGCGGAAAAACTCATCGGGATCATCACCGCCAAAATCAAAACCACCACTCCCTCGACGACGCTCTGGAGCCATGGTGCGAATATTCACTACACCATTCTCAGTCTCCTTCACAATCGATGTAAAGTCAGGCAGACCAAAGACTAAGGGTGCCAGAGCCTGCTCAACAGGCAGCGGTAACGGTGATGGCGTCGGCGTCTGCGCTAATGAAGCAGAACTCAGGGCTGCAGAACCTAGTGCAATACTGACACCTAATGCAATTTGAGTAAGTTTTTTTGTAAACATGAACATACTTCCTAAATTTTATTGATTTACCACAGGCGGAATAAATGTCGCCGAGCTAGCTACTTCTTTAAGGGTCTTCATAGGCATCATGCCTGTCACCATCACCATATAATCATCAACACGATGAGCATACATAGATGTACTGTGCAAATGCATCATTGGCTCAATGCTTAAAAGTTTCTCCTGCTCACTCAGCTTCTGGATAAAGATTGAAAATACCGACAAGCCATCACTCAGTACGAGTTCAAGCGTTGACGGCGACGTCCCTGTTCCTAATAGTTGACTACTTAATATCTCAAAACCATCAGGAAAGCTAAATCGCCAACCTGATTTCTGTAGATTTATCGACACTCTCTCTGGTGTCTTGACGACTAGAGGCGTCACTTTGACTGAAGGGCTTGCTTGCGCAACATCCACATCAGCCCCGAAATGCACCTCATTAAATCGGGTATACACAATAAATCGCTTACTTGCGTCAATCACATGACGCTCCAGCAAAAGCGAGTTTTCCGTATCCACACAGAAATACCAATTGGGTCTATCTGCCGTAATGGATATCACACTATATGGGGTACATAGTCTATCAGCCAAGTGTTTCGCTTCATTTATTTGAAACCCTCGGTAATATTTATTTAAATCACTCGCCCTAAAAAGCACAGCGGGAAATAATGCAGGTATCGGACTCACGGCATAGGCCAGCTGCGCTTGCGGCAAAACTTCATACCAATCTTGATTCTGTCGAATCAGCTCAACGCCAGGATAGGCTGAAGATAAGAATTTTCGCTTTAAACCCAAACCATCTTGCACAGAAATTGTCTGTACACTTTCAACTAGGCTACCATTAGAGAGCGTATAATACCCACTGTAATCTAAACGTTGTGCCGCCTGCTCTATTTGTTGCAGTAAGACATTTAAATCGGCAACAGGCTTAGCAAAAGCGGGCGTCGTCTCGGTTTGCGCCCAAGTTATTGGCGCCGTCGCCGTCAATAAACCAAGTGAAGCGAGTGCCCAGACAAAATACACCCGAATAGACAAGGCAAGCTGCTTCATGGTGCTATCACTCCACGTAAGCTGACAGGGACGGTTAAACGCGTACCCGCCGTACGATTATGCTGTTCAATTAAGGTCTTAAAATGATTCTGCCAAGATGTCTGAGATGCCTGAACCTGACTCGACTGATGACTATGCTCTGCAGTTTCCGCTAATGTAATTGTGCTGGCTGTTTCTGCTCGTTCTTGGCTAGTGGACTCTTGGCTAATGAGTTCTTGCTTAGTCAACTCATGGCTAGTGAGCTCTTGGTCCGTGGACATTGGCACCATAGCATGCTGAACAGGATCCGCTAATGTATCAGCGGACTCGGAATTCCTCACTTGGCTAAGATCGAATTGCTCAGCTGGTGGACTCACAAACTCTTTAAGCTGAGCGACTTTATCGAAAGCAAAGGCCATATACAGTCCCGTATTGTGCGCATCTTGAGACTCAGGCATTGCTAACTCAGCTAAGACTGGACTATTCTGCTCCCTCTTAACCATACGATCAGGTGCAGGGCGTGCTGCCATTATCGAGTTCGTCGCTGAGCTTGCGCTTGATGCTGGCACAGGGACAAGCGCAGGAGCATGCTCAAGAGACTCATCTAAAGCACTCTGTGAGAACAACCATACGCCCACACTGAGTACGACACTGGCTGCAATACTCAAACCCCAAGGCCACAGCGACTGACGCTTGGCCTGATGCACGGGTTCTTGCTCTAAGGCTTTGCTTAGGCGAGCATAAAACATCTCTGAGGGTTGAAAAGCCAATTCCTGGTTACGCATAACGTCGCCGATCAGATGATACTGATCCCATACTTGACGACCATATGACATATCCAAATTCATCGGGTCAAAATCACTCGGCTCATTATCCATTAATACAGATACTGATTCATCCCAAGCATTCTCACCGGCTTTATCTGTTGAGCTTTCCACTACCACCTTTTTTCTCCCCCTTGCAACAAGACGGGTTTTAAACGTGCAGCAATCGCTTCCCGTGCTCTAAATATACGCGAGCGCACAGTGCCTACAGGGGTTTGCATCTGCTCCGCTATTTCATCATAACTTAAGCCTTCAAGCTCACGTAACTCCAAAGCTCGACGTAGCTCTTCAGGCAACTCAGCCATCGATTGCGCAATCACCTGAACAATCTCTTGGTTCACTAAATGACTTTCTGGCGTATGGCTATCAATTAGACTCGGATTGAGCGCAAAAGTTCCCTCATCTAAGGTGATTTTTTCATCGGGTAATAAGCTTCGCTTTAAATTTTTCTCAACATAAGTGTGCGTACAATTGACAGCGATGCGATAAAGCCAGGTGTAGAAAGCACTTTCGCCCTTAAAGTTGGGAATCGCTCGATAGACTTTGATAAACGTCTCTTGTGCAATGTCCTCAATTTCAGCAGGTTGGCGCACCAAGCGAGCGATAATACTCATGACCTTACGCTGATATTTCAGCACCAATAGGTCAAAGGCTTTCTTATCACCCTCTTGCACCCGTTTCACTAAGCGTAGATCAATATCTTGCTCAGGCATAAGTCACCTCGTGATTACGCCAGCTGTTGCCAACGCTTAGCATGCAAAAGCACATTCAAGCGTCGCCAAGCTGTCTTACTCATGGCAAATTGCCATAAGTTAATACGAAGCTGACGTCCGCCCGCATCCTGCAATTGAATGGAATACCAAAAAGGCCCACGCAATGCTTGATGCAGCTGATAGTAACGTGTATGACCGTGCTCTTGCCAACGCCAATCACCAGGACCAAAACGTAGGCGTATAGCATGATGAGCAGGTGCAGATGGCTGGCGTTGAAGTAGGACACAGAGACAAAGACCCAGCATAGCAGCATGCCAGCCAAGGAGGATATAGAGGGCTAAACTGAGCAGAGTTGCTCGATAGAAAGTAAGAAGTGGCACTGGACGCAAGCTTATTGTATGCGTCCAGCGCGAAAAAGAGTGTTCGTGCTCTTGAGCCGCCAAATTACACTCGTTTAACAATCATGGAACCATTGGTTCCACCAAAGCCAAATGAATTCGACAAGGCATAGTCAATTTTCATATCACGCGCTTGATTAGCACAGTAATCTAAATCACACTCTGGGTCTTGATTAAAGATATTGATAGTTGGCGGTGATACTTGATTATGTACTGCCAATGTCGTGAAGACCGCTTCAATACCACCTGCAGCACCTAATAGGTGACCCGTCATTGACTTGGTTGAGTTCACCACAACCTTATATGCATGCTCACCTAAAGCTAATTTTAGGGCTTCGGTTTCGTTCTTATCACCAAGTGGTGTTGAAGTACCATGTGCATTCACGTATTGAATTTGGTCAGCATTGATACCTGCATTATTCACCGCATTCAAGATACCACGACGAGGACCATCTCGGTCAGGGGCCGTGATATGGTGCGCATCAGAGCTCATACCATAACCTACAAACTCACCATAGATACGCGCACCGCGCTTAACAGCGTGCTCATACTCTTCAAGAACCAACACACCCGCACCTTCACCTAGGACAAAACCATCACGCTCAATGTCCCATGGACGAGAAGCTGTTGCAGGATCGTCATTACGGGTTGATAAGGCACGCATCGCGGCAAAACCACCAATACCTAATGGTGAAACCGTAGATTCAGCACCACCCGCAATCATCACATCGCTATCACCGTATTCAATGAGACGCGCTGCATCACCAATTGAGTGAAGACCCGTTGTACATGCTGAAACCACGGCATAGCTTGGTCCCTTAAGACCCAACATAATAGAGACTTGACCTGAAATCAAGTTAATTAATGAAGCGGGGACAAAGTAAGGAGAAATACGACGTGGACCCTTAGCTAAGTATTCAGTTTGAGTTTCCTCAATACGGTTAAGACCGCCGATACCTGAGCTGACGATAACACCAATACGCTCAGCATTCACGTGGTTAATATCAAGGCAGGAATCACTCCATGCATCTATAGAAGCGGCAATACCATAATGGATAAAGGTATCCATTTGTTTGACTTCTTTAGCACTGATATATTGCGTAGGATCAAAGTCTTTCACTTCGCCTGCAATTTGTGAATTAAATCCGCTAGCGTCAAAACGAGTGATATTCGTGATGCCTGAGCGACCATTAACGATATTATCCCATGCCTGAGCAATCGTGTTACCCACAGGAGAAACAATACCCAAACCAGTAATTACAACACGTCTTTTCACTGAAGACTCCTACTTACTCTAGTTTTAAACTCTGTTTATTGGTTAAGCAAAAAAGCGCTTTGGAAAGACCCTGAACTCTATTTATCTAAGCCTTGCAAATAGCCAAATAAAAAATAAGCTTATAAAAGCCATTCCTTAGAAAGACTTTCCAAAAACGCTCTTTGGAAAAAGCCCAGTATTGGCAATAGCAAAAAACTAGAGCAACACTAGGCTTTTCTACGATTATTAGGCTTTGTGAGCTTCGATGAAATCAATCGCTTTTTGGACTGTTGTGATT
>CAZIKJ010000441.1:0-28950 GCA_964539685.1 uncultured Pelistega sp. | reverse complement strand
GGCTTATGAGAAGGCCTTCTCCACCCACAATATCCTTGCTTCACAGATTCTGCTCACGCATGAGGACTTGGCTGATCGCCACCGTTATCTGAATGCTCGCTCCACCCTCTTCACCTTATTAGACCTTGGTGTCGTGCCGATTGTGAATGAGAACGACACCGTGGTCACCGATGAAATTCGTCTTGGTGATAATGACACCCTAGGTGCGCTCGTGGCTAATCTTATGGAAGCGGATACCTTGGTCATCCTCACCGACCAATCTGGTCTCTATGATAGTGACCCACGCAAAAATCCCGACGCGAAACTAGTTGAGCAAGCGACAGCGGGAGATCCTGCCCTAGAAGAGATGGCTGGTGGCAGTGGCTCCATGGTCGGCACTGGCGGCATGGCCACCAAGGTCTTCGCCGCCAAGCGTGCAGCCAGCAGCGGTGCTCATACCGTTATCGTCTCAGGCCATGAAGACAATGTCTTGGTACGTCTGGCTAGCGGTGAGCGTATTGGCAGCGAGTTGCGCGCTAGCGTACCCTTACGCTCAGCACGTAAGCAATGGCTAGCTGACCACCTCCGTGTGCGTGGTAAAGTGGTCCTTGATGCTGGTGCTTTATATGCACTCACTCAGCAAGGTAAGAGCCTACTCCCCGTCGGTGTCATTGACACACAAGGCACCTTCAAGCGCGGTGATGTGGTCGCCTGTATTGACGAACAAGGTGTGGAATACGCTCGTGGTCTGGTGAATTATGCTTCGTCTGACGTACGTCGCGTCCTACGCCAAAGTACAGCTCAGGTCGCCGAAGTGCTCGGCAGCAGCTTTTTAAACGAAGAACTGATTCACCGCAACAATATGGTTGTCTTGAAAAAGTTCGAGCGTAACTAATCTTACACTTGCGACTACTTTGAAGTTCGCTTCTACTATCTTAAAGTACAAACTTAAAGAATAGCGTTCTATACTCTTACCTTGGCAATTCGACCTCCATTCGATAAACCTTACGCTCTACTTACGCATAACTAGGCACTAGCACCTATTGCATTCACATAACAAATTTCATACACTACGACTTCAAGCAGGGGTACTGCACTGATTTTTAGTGCGGTTGAGAAATACCCTTTGTACCAGTACGGATAATGCCGAAGCTGGGAGACCATTACAATCT
Organism: uncultured Pelistega sp.; assembly: GCA_964539685.1. Taxonomy (GTDB): domain Bacteria; phylum Pseudomonadota; class Gammaproteobacteria; order Burkholderiales; family Burkholderiaceae_B; genus Taylorella. The sequence continues at coordinate 27,799 of CAZIKJ010000441.1, read as the reverse complement.
ATTCGTCGTGTCTATCCCTCTTTCGGCTCCTTTTTTGGAGCGTTTATGAACTCACCACATCCTTTTGTAGCAGCCGACGCTCAAGTCGATAATGCCGCTATTCAAGCCCTTCCCTGTTCTCGTAAATTCTATGAAATCGGCTCTCGCCCTGATATTCGTGTGCCATTTCGAGAAATCAGTCAAGATGATACACCCACCTCTTTTGGTGGCGAAAAGAACCCCCCACTCACGGTGTACGACACCAGCGGTCCGTACACCGACCCCGAGGTACAGATCGATCTGCGCCAAGGTCTTGCACCTATGCGCAGCGCCTGGATTGAAGAACGTCAAGACACTGAAGTGCTATCTGGCCCTAGCAGCCAGTATGGCCAAGAGCGCTTAGCTGATCCTGAGCTACAAGCATTACGCTTTCAGCTAAGCCGCCAACCTCGTCGCGCTAAAAGCGGCAAGAACGTCACACAGATGCACTACGCTCGCCAAGGCATTATCACGCCTGAGATGGAGTTTATTGCCATTCGTGAAAATTTACGCTTAAACCATTATCTTGAAAGCCTACGTACCAGTGGTCCTCAAGGTGAGCAACTCGCCAAGCGCCTAAGTCGCCAACACCCAGGACAATCTTATGGGGCACGTGTCGGACAGGCCATTACCCCTGAGTTTGTTCGTGATGAGGTGGCCAGTGGCCGCGCCATCATTCCGGCAAACATTAATCACCCTGAAATTGAGCCCATGATTATTGGTCGTAATTTCTTGGTGAAGATTAATGCCAATATCGGTAACTCAGCACTTGGTTCAAGCATCAATGAAGAAGTCGAGAAGATGACCTGGGCGATTCGTTGGGGTGGCGACACCGTTATGGATCTCTCAACGGGTAAACATATTCATGAAACGCGTGAATGGATTATTCGCAATAGCCCTGTTCCGATTGGTACTGTGCCGCTCTATCAAGCACTTGAGAAGGTTGGCGGCAAAGCCCAAGATCTCACGTGGGAAATCTTCCGTGACACACTAATCGAGCAAGCCGAGCAAGGTGTGGACTACTTCACCATTCATGCGGGTGTCCGCCTACCATTCGTACCCATGACTGCTGATCGCCTCACCGGCATTGTCTCTCGTGGTGGTTCGATTATGGCCAAGTGGTGCTTAGCCCATCACAAAGAAAGCTTTATCTATGAGCACTTTGAAGATATCTGTGAAATCATGAAAGCCTATGATGTCAGCTTCTCCCTGGGGGATGGTTTACGCCCAGGCTCTATCTATGATGCCAATGATGAAGCACAGTTTGCCGAACTGAAAACCTTGGGTGAGCTAACACAAGTCGCTTGGAAGCATGATGTGCAAGTGATGGTGGAAGGCCCTGGTCATGTACCGATGCAGATGATTAAGGAGAATATGGACTTACAGTTGGAGCATTGCAAAGAAGCGCCTTTTTACACGCTAGGTCCCTTAACGACCGATATTGCTCCAGGGTATGACCATATCACCTCGGGTATTGGTGCGGCCTTAATTGGCTGGTATGGTACCGCCATGCTGTGCTATGTCACGCCGAAAGAACACCTTGGCCTACCAAACAAGAAGGATGTGAAGGACGGCATTATCACCTATAAGATTGCGGCGCATGCAGCAGATCTAGCCAAGGGCCATCCTGGTGCGGCGATTCGCGATAATGTTCTCTCTAAGGCGCGCTTTGAGTTCCGTTGGGAGGATCAGTTTAATCTTGGCTTAGATCCTGACACGGCCAAGGCTTTCCATGATGAGACCTTACCGAAAGACTCGATGAAGGTTGCGCACTTCTGCTCTATGTGCGGCCCCCACTTCTGTAGCATGAAAATTACGCAAGATGTCCGGGAGTATGCTGCGAAAAAAGGCGTCAGTGAACAAGAGGCACTACAGAAGGGTATGCAGGAAAAGTCGATTGAGTTTATCCGTGACGGCGCTCAGCTCTATCAAAAGAGCTAGTTATTTTACAATAACGAGCTAGTTGATAGTCGAACAGATTGACGATTGAGCTGCCTGATCAAGTTAGCTGATAATGGCGCGAGTAGATTAACGAATTTATACAATTCTCGCTATCAGAAAATCATCTAGCTATAATGCGCGGATTAGCTCATTCAACATCTCAGCTTAAGTGGCAATACCTAAGGCCACTTAAGCACAGAGCCTTTTAATGGTTTATTGATTACGGATAATAAAGAGGGAAATACAGTTAACAAACAACCTTATAGGCATATCCCACTAAAGTATTAATTGACTAGGTTCGCATTGATACACAGCGGCTAAGCGCTCGCAGGTCTTAGACTGGGGCTTAGACCGCTTTTTCTCAGCTTGAGAAATTGAAGATTGTGTCAACCCTGTGATTTGAGCCACTTCTTGCCGAGACATACCACGAAAGATACGCATTTTTTGCTCTAGAAGCAGGTTTTTTTCATTTATTTTGTAATATTCTGAAACCGAGCCCTAAGGTATTCTAAAATGGCGATTGCGTCTTTAAAACTCCCCCCTTTAACCCCCCTTATCGGTGTAAGGAAATTTGTATGTCAATCGTTAAAAAATCATTATTAGCCGCTAGTTTAGGTCTGCTATTTGCTCAAGCTCCTGCCCAAGCGGAGTCTCTTACTAAAGTTGTGATTGGTGCTTCAGGCTGGACCGGTTTTGCCCCATTAACCTTAGCTGCTGAAAAAGGATTTTTTAAGAATCATGGCCTTGACGTCGAGATTAAGTTTATCCCTGTGAAGGATCGCTTACTCGCATATGCCGCTGGCTCATTGCAATGCGCGACTACTACTATCGACACCTTTGTAGCTTGGAATACCAATAAGGTACCTATCAGCATGATTTTCCTGCTCGACATGTCACATGGTGCTGATGGTATTGCCGTACGCAATGACATTAACTCGATTGCCGACCTTAAAGGTCAAACTATCGCCGTTGAGACACCAGGTGCCTCTCCTTACTTCTTACTCTCTTACATTATGCATAAGAATGGCATTAAGATGAGCGAGATCAAGACCAATACCTTATCGCCACAAGCTGCAGCACAAGCATTTGTCGCGGGCCAAGGCGTTGCGGCGTCAACCTATGAGCCTTACTTGAGCACCATCCGTGACAATCCACAAGCCGGTAAAATCTTAGCCACTACGGTTGATTACCCTGCGATTATTGACTTCTTGGGTTGTGAACCTGAATTCCTGAAAGCCAATCCTAAAGTGGGCACTGCCCTGGTGAATGGTTATCAAGATGCTTTGAATTTCATCAAGTCTGATGAAGCTGAAGCGTTCACGATCATGGGTGCTAAGGTCAAACAAAGCGCGGAGCAATTTAAGAAATCGGCTTCTTTCCTTACCTGGAAAACGAAAGAAGAAAGCAAAGCCTACTTTGCCAACGACATCCTGCCATTCATGCAAGAAACCGTTGAAATTTTATTCGACACAAAAGTCATCCGTACCAAGCCCGATAACCTTGAGGCTATGTTCGATGCTTCTTATGTAAACTAAATATAGAGTCAATGAGTAAACTGTTAGAAACAAGACCCTTAAAGCCCATTAATAGTGGGCTTAAATGGGTTTACGGGCTATTATTTTTTGCCCTTTTTGTCGCCATCTGGGCGGTGTTCACCTTGGGTGGATTTGTTTCACCGACCTTCTTAGCTAGCCCGATCACTATGTTGCATGAGGGATATCTACTCTTCACAGAGTATAACTTCCTCTACGATATTGGTATCACCGTCATGCGCGTCATGGTGGGCTTTATCTTAGCCTGTGTGATTGCCGTACCTATTGGTATTGCTATGGGTGCTTATAAGACATATGAAGCATTCTTGGAGCCCTTTGTTTCTTTCTGCCGTTACTTGCCGGCATCGGCTTTTATCCCCTTGCTTATTCTATGGGCAGGCGTAGGCGAAACACAGAAGATCTTGGTGATTTTCATCGGTTCCGTCTTCCAAATTATCCTTATGGTGGCTGTGATTGTTGGCGGCTCTCGTCATGACTTGGTGGAAGCGGCCTATACGCTGGGCGCGAATAACCGCGGTGTTGTACGCCGCGTACTGATTCCCCTAGCCGCTCCTGAAATTGCCGAAATCTTGCGCTTGGTACTGGGCTGGGCATGGACTTATGTGATTGTCGCTGAATTAATTGGCGCTTCATCAGGGATAGGCCATATGATTACCAATAGTCAATCGCTCCTAAATACTGGACAGATTATCTTTGGCATTATTACGATTGGGGTGATTGGTTTAATCTCAGACTATGTTTTTAAGCTGATTAACCGCCGTCTATTTGCGTGGAGCCTGCTCTAATGAAAGCTGATTCTTATTTGCATATTGCTAATGTCAGCCGAGATTTTCCGGGTAAAAAAGGCCAAGTGACGCATGCGCTGACACCGATTAATCTGGATATTGCGCAGAACGACTTCGTTACTATCCTAGGTCCCTCAGGCTGTGGCAAGTCCACCTTATTACGTATCATCGCTGGTCTAGACACCCCGACCTCAGGTCATGTTTCACTAGAAGGCAAGACCATTACTGGACCTGGCCCTGATCGTGGCATGGTATTCCAAAGCTACACCCTATTCCCTTGGCTTAATGTCGCACAGAATATTTGCTTTGGTTTGCGAGAGCAAGGAATGTCTGCGGCAGAACAAGCTGAGCGTTGCGCTTACTTTGTCGATCGTGTCGGTCTGCGTGGTTTTGAGCAACACTACCCCAAGCAGTTATCGGGCGGTATGCAACAGCGCGTAGCGATTGCACGAGCACTCGCGAATGACCCGAAAATCTTATTATTGGACGAGCCTTTTGGTGCTTTAGATAATCAGACGCGCATCTTAATGCAAGAGCTCTTATTAGGGATTTGGGAGTCGGCCAAGAAGACAGTTCTTTTCGTTACTCACGACATTGATGAATCAATTTTCTTAGGTAATCGAATTGCGGTATTTAGTGCCCGCCCTGGTCGCATCAAGACCGAACTTGAGGTGAATCTCCCGCATCCGCGTCACTATACCGTGAAAACCACGCCTGAGTTTATGGAGATTAAAGCTCGACTCACCGAAGAAATTCGCGTCGAAGCTCAGATTGCCCAACAAACCACGGCAAGCCGTTAACTCCACAGGGAGTTAAGACGTAGAGTAAGCAAGAGTTGACACACTTAAGCTTTGTGCACTAAGACCTTAACTCTGCCCCCTCTACTCTAATGAAAATCATAGCCGTCAGTGCTAATTCTTGTTGAATCAGGTACTGGCGGTTTTATTCTGCGTCTTAATTATAAAAACATAAAGCTGCTGTCCTTTCTTCACCCAGGCACTGGCAGTTTTATTTTGAGCCTTAGTTATAAAGCACGACCCAGGCTTTTCTTTAGCAACACTGTCGGGCACAAGCGATGGTATTTTGTGCGCTATAAATAACGCAACTCACCTCAAGTCTGGCGTGAAGAATTTTATTCTTGCACGTTATAACGCTATAAATCACGCAACAAGCCAGACTTAATAAATTAAAAAGTAAATACAGTGTTTACTCAAGCTAAAAATTTACTATACTAAAAGACGTTTTTAATTTAATAAGTGCTGGAGGCCTTGTGAGTCAAGCCGTTGAAACCAATGCAATGAACGAAGATATTCGTCTATTAGGACGTCTATTAGGTAAAGCTATCCTAGATACTGAAGGTCAGAAGGCTTTTGACTCAATTGAGTCTTTACGACGCTCAGCAGTAAAGATTCGTCGTGAAGGTCTGGTTGGACAGAATCACGTCTTGGCAGATGCCATTGCGGCTATGGATGATGATATGGCCAACACCATGTCACGTGCTTTCAGTTATTTTATGCACCTCTCTAATATTGCTGAGGATTTAGACCAACAGCGTCATAAGAATACGGATAATCCTGAAGGCAGTCTTAAAGCTACGGTCGAATTGCTACATAAGGAAGGCTTATCCAGTGAAGCGATTCAAGAAGCCTTAGCACAGATGCTGATCGTGCCCGTACTGACCGCCCACCCGACTGAAGTGCAGCGCAAAAGCACCTTAGATGCGCACCAGATGATTGCCGATGACCTAGTTAGCTTCTTAACAAGTCACGATGAAGACAATAAGGAAGATAGTCTAGAGCGCCTAGAAGCACATATTAAGCTACTCTGGCTAACCCGCATGCTGCGCTTTACCAAATTAACTGTCGAGAACGAAATTGATAACGCCAATAATTACTTCCAGACGACCTTTTTAAAAGCTATCCCGAGTCTGTATAAGCGCCTACGCCGCTCACTCGGCAAAGATGATGCCGCCCGTACCCTACCTGCATTTTTGCGGATGGGTTCTTGGATTGGCGGTGACCGCGATGGCAACCCGAATGTCAATGCCAACACCTTGAAAGTAGCGTTCCAGCAGCAGTCCATGACGGTGCTACGCTTTTATTTGCATGAGGTGCATGAATTAGGCACTGCCCTGTCAGTGAGTACCTTCCTTACGGAAGTATCTCGCCCACTGCAAGAGCTATCGGATGCCAGCATCGATACCTCCCCGCATCGTGCTGATGAGCCGTATCGACGGGTATTAATTAATATCTACGCACGCTTAGCGGCGACCGCTCGTGAGTTAAGCGATGGGCTAGTACAAGTCAGCAATGTCAAACCTGCCACTGCCTATGCCAGTCCCAGCGATTTCTTACGTGATTTATCTGTTGTAGCGGAGTCTCTGCGCCAGAACGATGCTGGCTCAATTGCTGATTTACGCTTAAACCAATTAATTCAAGCTGTAGAGATTTTCGGTTTCCACTTAGCCACTGTCGATTTACGCCAGAGTTCGGATGTGCATGAAGCTGTACTTAGTGAACTCTACACACGCAGCATGACACACTTTAAGGGTGAAATATTTAATTATGCTCAATTAAGTGAAGAGGATAAAGTTGAATTACTGTTATCAGAATTAAAGAATTCACGCCCCTTGGTCTCTCCTTGGCAGCACTATAGTGAGCAGACTGCTAAGGAATTAAGCATTCTACAGACAGCAGCCCAAATTCGTAAGCGCTATGGTCAACAAGCGATTGTACAAACGATTGTCTCCCATACAGAAACTTTAAGTGATCTGCTAGAAATCCTAGTACTCCAGCAAGAGACAGGCCTAATCTCTTTAGAAACCGATGAACAAGGCGAGCTCTTACCGATTCAAGCGGGTGATGGTCTGATTGTAGTGCCCCTCTTTGAAACCATTCCTGACCTAGAAGCAGGTGCACACATCATGGATAAGTGGTTCAGTATTGATATGGTCAAGCAGCGCATTGTCCATGCACAGGATGGCTTACAAGAGGTTATGTTGGGTTATTCCGATAGTAATAAGGATGGTGGTTACCTTACCTCGAATTGGTCCTTATACAAGACAGAATTAGACTTACTTGAGGTCTTTAAGAAACATCAAGTGCGCTTGCGTATGTTCCACGGTCGTGGTGGTTCTGTAGGCCGTGGTGGTGGTTCAAGCTTTGAAGCGATTCTCGCGCAACCACCTGGCACAGTTGCTGGCCAGATTCGCTTAACCGAGCAAGGTGAGGTGATTCAAACCAAATACAAGTCTCCTGTCATTGGTCTATGGAATTTAGAGCGTTTAGTCAGCGCCACCATGCAAGCTTCGCTCTGCCAACAATATCGACAAGGTGATGACTATATGCACAAATATAGTTCAGCCATGCAACATATTTCGGACATCTCACAACAAGCCTATCGCCATCTCGTCTATGAAACGCCAGGTTTTGCAGAGTATTTCTTTGCCGCCACGCCAATTAATGAGATTGCCGGTCTGAATATTGGTTCACGCCCTGCTTCACGCAAGAAAGGGCAACGGATTGAAGATTTACGCGCTATTCCTTGGACTTTCTCATGGGCCCAATGTCGTATCCTACTTCCAGGTTGGTACGGTGTTGGCACGGCCTTAGAAACCTATATTGAGCAAGGTTTAGCAGGCGACAATTTAAGTGCCGAACAGCGTATCGCCTTCTTACAAGAGATGCGCCATGAATGGCCTTTCTTCACGACCCTCTTATCGAATATGGAGATGGTGCTGGCAAAATCCGATATGGAAATTGCCAAACAATACAGCACGCTGGTGAAAGATGAAGCCTTAAGAAGTAAGATCTTCGGCTTAATTTTAGAAGAGCATGAGCGTACCGTGCGTATTCTAAAACTGATTCTTGGTACAGAATTGCTCGCCTGTAATCCTATATTGGAGAAGGCCTTACAAGCACGCTTTGCGTATATTGACCCCTTAAATTACTTACAAGTGGAAGTGATTGACCGTGTGCGCAAGGGAGCAAGCACAACAGCTAAACATACGCAAAGTCGTTATGATTCGCTACGCAATGAACGCAGTATTCACTTGACGATTAATGGTATTGCTTCGGGTTTACGTAACTCAGGTTAATGTATTCAAACACCCAAAGCAAAATAACGGTGTACTAAGTTAATCACTCAGTACACCGTTATTCTTTATGGCTTATATTCAGCAAATTTTAGCGCAATTACTTACCACGCTTTAACTGACTGATATCACGCACCGCACCACGGTCAGCTGATGTGGCCATCAATGCATAGGCTTGTAAAGCTTGGGATACATAGCGCTCACGAGCAACTGGCTGCCAGGCTTTATCACCCTTAGCATCCATGGCTTGGCGGCGCTTAGCTAATTCCTCATCGCTCACTGCTAAGTGAATGGTACGGTTAGGAATGTCGATTTGGATTTCATCACCATTCTCAACCAGACCAATATTACCGCCTTCAGCCGCTTCAGGAGAGGCGTGACCAATCACTAGACCTGATGAACCGCCAGAGAAGCGTCCATCGGTTAAGAGTGCCGCTTTAGCACCTAGGCCTTTTGATTTCAGGTACGAGGTTGGGTAGAGCATCTCTTGCATACCAGGACCGCCTTTCGGGCCTTCGTAGCGCACAATCACGACATGGCCTTCTTTCACTTCATCACCGAGAATACCTGCTGTTGCGTCTTCTTGGCTTTCGTAAACAATTGCCTTACCGGTAAACTTCAAGATACTTTCATCCACACCGGCAGTTTTAACAATACAACCATTCAAGGCGATATTGCCATACAGCACAGCAAGCCCACCATCTTGAGAATAGGCATGGGCCTTATCACGAATACAGCCATTGGCACGGTCTAAGTCTAGGCTAGGATAGTATTTATCTTGGCTAAAAGCCACCTCGGTGCGAACACCACCCGGTGCGACTTTAAAGAAGTGCTGTACCTCTTCGCTTACATTCTCACCGCGCACATCCCACTGTGCAATCGCCTTAGCTAAGGTGCCGCTATGAACGTTATAGACATCGGTATTCAGTAAGCCAGCGCGATCAAGCTCAGCCAGAATACCAATAATGCCACCCGCACGGTGTACGTCTTCGATATGGTATTTATCCGTCATTGGTGCAAGCTTACTTAAGCAAGGAACACGACGTGAAATCGCATCAATATCGCTCATAGTGAAGTCAACTTCCGCTTCTTGTGCTGCCGCTAGTAAGTGCAACACAGTATTGGTTGAACCACCCATGGCCACATCTAGCACCATCGCATTCTCGAACGCAGTTTTCGTGGCGATATTACGTGGTAGTACACTACTATCTTCTTGCTCGTAGTAACGACGGGTAATCTCTACAATTAAGTCACCAGCACGCTCAAACAAGGCACGACGAGCAGCATGGGTTGCCACCACAGTGCCGTTACCTGGCAGTGATAGACCGAGTGCTTCAGTCAAACAGTTCATTGAGTTTGCGGTAAACATGCCTGAGCATGAACCACAGGTTGGGCAGGCATTCTGCTCCACTAGCTCACTGACCTCATCACTCACGCTTGGGTCAGCTGACTTAATCATGGCATCAATCAGGTCAATTGAGATGACTTTCTCTTCGCCTGGTAAGACGACCTTACCTGCTTCCATTGGACCACCAGAGACAAAGATCACGGGAATATTCAGACGCATAGCCGCCATTAACATTCCAGGGGTGATCTTGTCGCAGTTAGAGATACATACCATGGCATCGGCGCAGTGCGCATTCACCATATACTCTACCGAGTCAGCGATTAAATCGCGTGATGGTAAAGAGTACAACATACCGCCATGACCCATGGCAATACCATCATCCACGGCAATCGTATTAAACTCTTTAGCCACGCCGCCCGCTTTCTCAATTTGACGGGCCACTAATTGACCTAGGTCTTTTAGGTGCACATGACCAGGCACAAATTGGGTAAATGAGTTAACAACCGCAATTATGGGCTTACCGAAGTCGGTTTCTTTCATACCAGTAGCACGCCATAAAGCGCGCGCACCAGCCATATTGCGACCATGGGTCGAAGTTTTTGAACGATATGCAGGCATAATTATTCCAACAAAAAATTATTTTACGTGTTGTAGAAAATCGGTTAGACGCTGGCTCGGTGGATTATGTAGTAACTCACTTGGCACGCCATCATGAGCTATTTTACCCTTATCTATGAAAAGTAGGCGAGTACCCACTTTTTCCGCAAAGCTAATTTCGTGCGTGACCACAATCATGGTCATGCCCTCTTGCGCTAAATCTTGCATCACCTTCAATACTTCATGACGAAGTTCAGGGTCAAGTGCCGATGTTGGCTCATCAAACAGCATCAGATGCGGCTTAATTGCTAAAGCACGGGCAATGGCAACACGCTGTTGTTGGCCACCCGAGAGTTCGCTAGGATAATGGTTCATGCGCTCACTTAAGCCAACCTTATCTAATAAGATAGCCGCAGCGGCACGCGCTTGTTTGCTGGATGTACCACGAGTCTGAATCGGGCCGAACATCACATTTTCTAGGGCAGTTAATTGCGGAAAGAGATTAAATTGCTGAAACACCATGCCCGCTTCGCGACGCAGCTCACGGATTTCAGCTGGTTTACCGAGAACGCTATGCTTACCGACAATAATGTCACCACCTTGAATAGTTTCTAAGGCATTAATACAGCGTAGAAAAGTCGATTTACCTGAGCCTGATGGCCCCACCACTACCACGACCTCACCTTTGTTAATAGAGAGACTAATGTCATCGAGAATCGTATTATTCCCAAAGCGCTTGGTAACGTTCTTAAACGTCACCATAGCTGTCGGTGCATTAGCACTCACCACTGAGGCTGGCCCAGTTGCTGCTTGTGTTATTGTGCTTGCCTCAGTCATTATAGAATCCTCATTTTCTTTTCAAGTAGCTTTAGGAGCAATGCCAAGGTACCGGTAAGGATAAGGTAGATAAATGCTACCGCGCCCCAAATTTCAACGGCCTTATAGTTCATCGACATAATTTCTTGACCTTGGCGAGTTAATTCAGCCACGCCAATCACAATAAACAAAGAGGAGTCTTTCAAGCTAATAATACATTGATTGCCCAAGGCGGGAATCATACGACGAAAGGCCACCGGGCCAATAATCTTGAGGATAATCTTATGAAATGGCAAACCCATCGCTAAACCTGCTTCGTACAGACCACGCGATACGGATTGCAAAGAACCACGTACAATCTCAGCAATATAGGCGCCAGAGTTAATAATCAGCGTGGCAATAGCGGCCGTCATGGCATCCACTCTCAGGCCAAATGCCAAGGGCAGAGCAAAATAAATAAACATCACTTGCACCACAATTGGTGTGCCGCGAATAATCAAAATATAAAGCTGCGCAATCCAAGAAAGAATCGGCAATAGGACGCCACTAATCGGGCGATGCGCAATCATCTGCTTATCAAACCAGGCTGGGACATAGGCGCGCACAACGCCTGCTAAGGCACCAAGAATGGCTCCACCCACTAAACCATAAAACGTAATTTTTATGGTGACCCAGGCACCTTCCCATAGTCGCGGCATGGCATCCATAACCGCTTGAAAATCAAAATCCATATAAAACCTAAGTGGTACTTATTCGTAAAAAGGCGATGGCGTACTATGCCACCACCGCCTATTTTATCACGGGTGTTTTGGGTCTCTAGGTTCAGAGACAAGCTCTAGCCTAATCCAAGGATATTGCTCGTCTTGCTGATTGCTCTCGACGCTCAAAGAGAGTGTCGCCTATACCAAGGAGATCGCTTGATTGACTAAGGAGTGCATACCTTAGAGACAAACCATATAACACCGAAATTGTAAAAAACTCAGTATCAGACGAGCTTATTGTGCGCCTTCACCGAACCACTTAGCGTGAATCTTGTCGTACTCGCCATTATCACGTAAGGTTTTTAATGCGGCATTGACTTTTTCTACTAAATCACTGCCTTTAGGGAAAGCGATACCGTAGAAGTCACCACTACGTAGTTTGGCTGTTACCGCTACGCGGCCCTTACCAGCAGTGTTGGCATAGTATTGTACGTTAGGTGTGTCATGCACGACGGCATCAACACGGCCAGTTTGCAAATCTAAGAATGCGTTATCGATATTCGGGAAGAGTTTCATCTTCGCGGTTGGTACGTGCTCTTTCACGAAGTCCACAGAACCTGTACCGGTTTTAACAGCAATTTCTTTATTCGCTAAGTCTTCAACTGACTTAATCTTATCGGCGTCTTTGGCCATCACAAGAATCGCTAAACCACTATCGTAGTACGGATCAGAGAAGTCCACTACTTCTTTGCGGTCTTCACGAATTGTCATACCCGCAATCGCTGCGTCGAGGTTCTTAGTTTGTAGGCCTGGAATAATGCCGTTGAAATCCATAGGCTGCCATTTAAATTTAAGGCCAGCTTCTTTGGCAATAGCTTCAAATAGATCAATATCAAAGCCTGTGTACTTGTCGCCATCTTTAAACTCAAACGGCACAAAACCTGTGTCAGTCGCCACGATTAACTCTTTATCTTGAGCCATTGCAGTCTGTGCAGCTGGTACTGCTAGGGCAATCGACAAACCAAATAGAACGGCTTTAAATTTATTTTTTAGCATAGTGTATACCTCGAAAATAAGTAAAATATCTTGCTGTCAGCAAACAGCTCAGAATATCTTACTCGCTTTAAAGCGAAGATACAAATCTCATTTACCCTAGGTTAAAGCCAAATATGATTAATTTGTATTGCTCTAGAAATGACTTGATGCATGCTATCTTGTGAAATTTCACAAGACAAAAAAAGAGCCTAGCGTATTCACTAGACTCTGATTTAAGGTTTCCACCTAAGCTATAGTCAAGCACATATTGCTATAGCAATAGCGCAGCAATATTAACGATCGCGTTCAATGGCAAAAGTACAAAAATTGCGTAATGAAGTCTTATAGATTGAATCTGGCAACTGCTCTAATGCCTCCAGTGCAATCTGCGCTTCTTGCACAGCAATTTCACGCGTATACTCAAGCGCATCGGTATTCTTAATCGCAGCAGCAACGGCCTCAAAATCTGCTTCTCCAGTCTCAATCGCCTGACGAATTAAGGCTTGCTCCTCAGGCGTACCCACTTGCATGACACGAATAAGTGGCAAGGTTGGCTTACCTTCACGTAAGTCATCACCCACGCTCTTACCTAGATTCTCCGCCGAGCCAGAATAGTCCAAGACATCATCAATCAGCTGGAAGGCAGTACCGACGTGGCGACCATAAGCGGCTGCTGCTTCTTCAACGTCTTGTGGCACTTCGGCAATCACCGCAGCAATTTGTGTGGCGGCTTCAAATAATTTAGCAGTCTTATAACGCACGACCTGCATATAGCGTTCAACGGAAACATCAGGGTCGTGTACGTTCAACAGTTGCAGGACTTCACCCTCAGCAATCACGGTGGTGGCTTGTGAAAGAATCTGCATAATACGCATGGTATCCACTTCAACCATCATCTCGAATGAACGTGAATATAGATAGTCACCAACCAAGACACTCGCGGCATTACCGAACACTTCGTTAGCGGTCTCACGACCACGACGCATATCCGACTCATCCACCACATCATCGTGCAGCAAGGTAGAGGTATGAATAAATTCAACCACAGCAGCCAAGATATGATGTTTATCGCCCTGATAACCTAAAGCATTGGCCATCATTAGCACCATAGCGGGGCGCATACGCTTGCCACCAGCGCCAATAATATATTCACCAATTGTACGAATCAGAACAACTTCAGAGTTCAATCGTGCACGAATCACGCTGTCTAGCGCCTTCATATCTTCCGCAATCGGACTAATAATTTCGTTTATGCTCACAACTTACCTAGTATTCAAATTTTGAGAATTGTTTGTGCACCATTATATTGGAAACACCATTGCAAAATGAAGAATTTTGCTAACTTAAATGATAATGTATTGTTTTTGATTGCTTAATTGGAAATCTTGTGTCAAATCCTGATCTCTCTTTATTGATTACGCGAGCCTTAGGCGTGTTAGAACAATTAGAGGCTTGGCTCCCTGCTGCACCTAAACCTGTTGATTGGTCAGCAAAAGCATTTCGTTGGCGCAAAAAAGGCGCTACCGCTTGGTTGGAAGCGATTCATATTACCGACACCATTAAACCAGAAGATTTACTGCATATTGAACGTCAGAAAGAAATCATAGACCGTAATACGCGCTTTTTCGTCGCTGGCAAACCCGCTAATAATGTTTTAATGACAGGCTCTCGTGGCACAGGTAAGAGTTCTTTAGTGAAAGCCATGTTGAACAAATATGCCGACCAGGGTCTGCGCTTAATTGAGGTCGATAAAACTGATTTAAATGATCTCGGCGATATTGTTGATTTAGTGCATGAACGTCCTGAACGCTTTCTGATTTTCTGTGATGATCTGTCTTTTGATGAAGGCGAAGTCGGTTATAAAGCCCTAAAATCTGTCTTGGATGGCTCTATCGCCGCCAGTGGTGAGAATATTCTGATTTATGCCACCTCAAATCGCCGTCACTTAATGCCTGAATATATGCAGGAGAACTTAAAGACGACATATCGTGATGATGGCGAAGTTCATCCAGGCGAAGCGATTGAGGAAAAAATCTCTTTATCTGAACGCTTTGGTCTCTGGTTATCGTTCTACCCATTCCGACAAGATGATTACTTAGCCATCGTGTATTATTGGCTACGTCAATTAGGTTGCCCCGAAGAGCATATTGAAGCGAGTCGTACCGAAGCCTTGCAATGGACGATTGAGCGTGGCTCTCGTTCTGGACGTGTGGCGCGCCACTTCGCCCGTGATTGGACAGCACGTCATTTGGATAAATAAGCACAGAGCCTTTTACCCTAAACAGGATTTTTATATGAGTAAACCGTATATTCGTGTCGCCGCTGGTGTGATAGTCAATAAAGACCATCAGGTTCTCTTAGCCCAGCGTCCCGATGGCAAGCCATGGAGCGGCTGGTGGGAATTTCCAGGAGGCAAGATTGAAGAGAATGAATCGGTAGAGTCGGCTCTGGCTCGTGAATTAGAAGAAGAGCTAGGAATTCAGATTGCTGGGGCTCGTAAATGGGTGCGCTTTATTTATGAATACCCTAAAAATATCGTAGAGCTCTGGTTCTGCCAAGTGACTGAGTGGCAAGGTGAGCCTAAGGGACTGGAAAACCAAGCCTTCGCCTGGACGCTACCAGAGCAGGCAAACGAGCTCGGTGAGCTGCTACCCGCTTCAGTCGCCCCTATCCGCTGGTTGCAAATCCCGACAGTTTACGCTCTGAGCCAATGGCAAAATCAAGAACAAGCGGACGCCTATAAAACACGCTTTGAAGCGGCACTCGCTCAAGGTGTGCGCTTATTCCAATTGCGTGAACCCGCTTGGCCTGAAGGTGTCGGGGCGAAATCGCTACAAAGCCTCTTTGAGTATATGTTAGAGCGCTGCCATGCACATGGCGCCAAGTTAATCGTGAATAGTGTGCATCCAAGAGCCTGGGCGAAAAAAGCCGATGGCATTCAACTACGTGCTGAGGATGCGGTGCAACTTGAAGAGCGCCCACTACCAGACGATAAATTAGTTGGCGTCTCTTGTCATCACTTAGGCGATCTCTTGTACGCTCAGCAATTGAATGCGGATTTTATGGTGCTCGGTCACGTTTTAGCGACCCCTTCACATCCTGATGCCGAACCTCTCGGTTGGGAACAGTTTGCTCAATTGGCGCAAGAAGCGGGCCGCCCTGTATTTGCCATTGGCGGACAATCACTTGAAAGCTTAGCGCTGGCCCAAGCGCATGGTGCACATGGAGTGGCGGTATTACGGGCGCTTTGAGTTTTATAAGCTCGAGCTGAGCGCTCAGTCCCTTGTGATATTGGGGCAAGCGGAATATGGATAGGAGCTCACTGGCCCCTATCATCCCTTAAAAACTACCGTTCTTCGCTGGACCGCTTAACACAGTGACGAATTCACCCGGTGGTACATCCTTGGTAATCCAGGTATTGCCACCAATTATAGCGCCCTTACCGATCGTAATCCGCCCTAGAATCGTTGCACTGGCGTAAATCACCACATCGTCTTCAACAATCGGGTGACGCGGCAAACCCTTATGTAGATTGCCGTCATCATCCGCTGAGAAGCTCTTGGCCCCTAAGGTCACGGCCTGATACACACGCACACGCTCACCGATAATACATGTCTCACCAATCACAACACCGGTGCCGTGATCGATAAAGAAGCCAGCTCCAATTTGGGCACCTGGATGAATATCAATGCCCGTCGCACTATGCGATAATTCGGAAATGATCCGAGCAGTTAAGGTTGCCCCCAAGCGATAAAACTCATGCGCGATACGGTGATAAATCATGGCGCGAATGCCTGGATAGCAGAGCAAAATCTCATCCACACTGCGAGCAGCTGGGTCACCTGCGTAGGCGGCTAAAACATCGGTATCAAGTAAGCTACGGATACGCGGCAAGGACTTCGCGAAGGTGCGCACAATATCTGAGGCTTGCGCATTCAACTCTTCGGAGTCGATTTCTTTATTGCGATTATGGTGATGCACTTCGTATTTCACTTGCGTTAACAAGGTGTTGAGAGCTAGACCAATGGTATAACCCACATAGAAATCCTCGTTCTCTAACAGCAGATCATCAGGCCCCAAGCGCATTGGAAATAAAGCACCACTTAATTGTGACATCGCTTCATCAATCATGCTCGGTGAAGGTAAGTGACGCCCACCCACCTCATGCAAGCGATCTTGCTGAGTACGCCACTTGCGACGCGCTTCACGCAGGCCACAGACGATTTCCTCTTGGTCAAAGCTAATCGGATGATTTGATTCACATTTAAAAAATGGCATTATCTTTCACTATATAAAATATATTATTCATTGGCACCAAAGAGCTAGCATCTACTGAGCAGTGGGCACTTCACTAGCAGCACTACTCACAACGCTATACGGCGAAGTGCCAGGTACTTCCCATCCGCCACCTAGGGCCATTAGCAAATCAACAGCGGCATTTAAGCGCTGACTCATTAATTGTAAAGCAGTGATTTCTGTATTATAAGCAGTATTTTCGACTTGAGTCACACTTAAGTAATCAATTAAGCCAGCTTGATACTGATTTCGTGTAATCGTTAGCGACTCTCGAGCTGCCCCTAAGGCACGCGCCTGTACCGCTTGTTGCTCTGCTAATACACTGACTAAAGTCATACTATCCTCAACCTCTTTCAAAGCGGTTAAGACTGTCTGACGATAATTGGCCACTTGAGCACGGTATTGTGCTTTACTCGTATCAACCGATGCTTGTCGCGCACCACCATCAAAAATAGCCAAGGCTAATTGTGGCCCTAGCGACCAGAAATTTAGCGGTGATGATAACCAATCAGCAAAGTTACTATGGCGCAGACCACCATTGGCGGATAAGTTCAAACTAGGTAACCATGCCGCTTGCGCTACACCGATGTCGGCATTGGCACTGGCCACTCGGCGCTCTGCTGAGGCTATATCGGGGCGTCGCACCAATAAGCTACTGGGCAGAACCGTAGGTACAGCAGGCACCTGCACACTGAAAGCCTGGGCGGGCAAGGAGAAATTCACTGGCGCACGGCCTAATAAGACCGCAATAGAACTCTCTAATTGCTGTCGTTGCGCACGGATATTAATCGCTTGAGCACGAGCATTCTCCAGCTGTGCGGTTGCACTCACAACATCCGCACGAGCCGCAACCCCTTGCTCATAACGATTCTGGTTCATGCGCACCGAGCGCTCATAGGCTTGCACGATACGCCCCAAGAGGGCAATTTGTTCGTCCGTCATGCGTAAGCTAAAGTAGTCTTTCGCTAACTGGGCCTGCATACTTAAGCGCATATCGGCGAGATCTGCTGCCGCCGCTTGGGCATTATAGTGGCCTGACTCTACTTGACGGCGTACACGTCCCCAGAGATCCACTTCCCAACTTAAGGTACCACTCGCCGTGTAAGTAGTCGTGGGGTCTTGAGCTGAACCACCTGCTCGGCTCAGATTCGCATTCGTGCCTAGACTTGGAAATAAGTTAGCACGAGCACCACGCGCACCAGCCACAGCGGCTTCAAACTGCGCTAAGGCTTGAGCGATACGCAAGTTAGAACTATTCAGCTCTTGCATTAGCTGGTTTAATTGCTCGTCTTGAAAGCGCAACCACCAGTCTTTATAGCGCAAATCATCTGGCACTGAAACTTGTTGCCAGTCTCTTAACTGAGTGGCTTTATAATTGCTGCCGATTTCAAGTGGAGGGGCTTGCACATAGTCAGGCCCCACCGCACAGGCACTTAACATCAGACTTAAAGCCACGCTCACCGTCCTACGAGGAATTGGTAAAAAGTTCATACAACTCTTAGTCTCAATGCCAGACTGGCTAACATGACACACCGTCCTGCGAGGGAATCTTAGAAAATCCATATAATCCTTCTGCTCTCTACCTAATGGGCTAATATGACGTGCTGAGCGACGATGAGACACGAGATAACTCATACAGTCTCACTTGTCGATATGCTTGTCGCCACTGGTTTACGCTTAAAGCGACGACGCATTTTTTCTAAAAACAAATAAATCACAGGGGTGGAATATAAGGTTAAGAGTTGACTCAATACCAAGCCCCCAACAATCGCCACCCCTAAGGGCTGACGTAACTCAACCCCTGCACCTGTGGCCACCACCAATGGCACAGCACCAAAGATCGCCGCCACCGTGGTCATCATAATCGGTCTAAAGCGCACCAAGCAGGCTTGATAAATTGCCTCTTCAGGACTGTCTCTAAAATCACGCTCACGAGTGGCCGCAAAGTCCACCATCATAATCGCATTTTTCTTCACGATACCGATTAATAAAAACACCCCGATTAAGGCAATTAAACTGAACTCCATATCCACCATCATTAAAGCCAATAAGGCGCCCAGTCCAGCTGATGGCAAGGTCGAGAGAATGGTGAGTGGCAAGATATAACTTTCATAGAGCACACCTAGCACTAAGTACATCACCACGATGGCCCCCAGAATTAACCAAGGCATCTGGGCTGCACTTTGTTGGAACATCATCGCATTGCCACTAGGGTCCGCCTGGATTAAGTTCGTCGGCAGGGAGATTCTCTCCACTGCCTGATTAACTGCTTGTAGCGCTTGGTCCAAGGTCACCCCTGGTGCCAGGTTATAGGAAATTGAATCAGAAACCATCAAACCTTGATGTCGCACACTCAGGGGCGCATTACCTAAACCGAGCTGGGCTACGGCACTTAAAGGGACTTGTACACCTTGATTATTGACTAAGGTAATCTCTTTCAGAATCTCGGGATCTTGTGAATAATCACGCGCCACGCTCATAATCACATAGTATTGATTCAACTCGCTATACAGTGTGGAAACTTGTGCACGGCCAAAGTAGGAACCCAATGTCTGAGTAATTAAGCTCATCTCGATGCCAAGGCGCTTAGCGGCTTCTCGGTCAACAAATAACTCAATTCGTCGCCCCTTATCTTCAGCGGCTTGCATTACATCATTAAGCTCTGGCAATTGCGCCATCGCTTGCTGGACCCGCGGCGCCCACTCGCGCAGAACGTCTAAATCACTCGCCCGCAAGGCCAGGTCATAAGAGCCAGATGAGCCTCCGGGTGGACCTCCGCCCGCTCGAATATCCTGTTGAGCAACCAAGGAGAGTTGTACCCCAGGGACAGGGCCAAATTTACGTCGCAAATTATCAATGACTTGTTGTGCACTCAGATCGCGCTCTTCAACTGGCTTGAGTTGCAACATTAAAAAGCTCGTGTTCGAGCCACCACGACCACCGGCATAACCCATGACTCGCTCAACATTCGGGTCCTGCATAATCACTTCACGATAATAATCTAGCTTACTCACCATCGCTTGGTAAGAAGTACCCTGGTCAACTCTGAAGAACCCCATTACCATGCCAGTATCTTGTTGCGGAAAGAAACCCTTAGGTATCGCTATAAACATAAATATATTCAAGCCAATAGTAATAAAAAATACTAAGAGCGTAAGAAATTTAAAGCGTAAAGCCCAAGCTAAAGTTTTCCTATAACCACTTAATAACTGACTAAAGAAATAATCTAAACCGCGGATAATAAGATTTTTACGCTGCGTCTCCTCGTCCTCTGCGCGTAACCAACGCGCACATAGGCTAGGAGTCAGCGTTAAAGACACGACTAAGGAGACTAAAATTGCCACGGATAAGGTCACGGCAAACTCTTTAAACAGCTGCCCTAAGAGATTTTGCATCAGGAGCAAGGGAATAAAGACGGCAATCAGTGATAAGCTCATGCTAACCACCGTAAAACCCACCTCTCTCGCACCTTTCAACGCGGCTGCCAAGGGTCGCTCACCCTTCTCAATATGCCGCATAATATTTTCCAGCACCACAATAGAGTCATCCACCACAAAACCCGTCGCCACAATAAAGGCCATGAGGGAAATGGTATTGAGCGAATAGCCGAGAAAATAAATAATAATAAATGTACCGAGTAAGGAGACAGGCACTGAGATTGCTGGAATCAAGGTCGCTCTCATGCGCCCCAAGAACAACCATACCACCCCAATCACTAAGCCAATCGCAATCAATAAAGTCAATTCAGCTTCATACAAAGTGGCACGAATACTGGGGGTACGGTCTTGCACTAAGCTTAATTCAGCTTGTGGCGGTAATAACTCACGATAGGCATCAAGGTCCGCCTTAATCGTATCAACGGTCTTAATAATATTCGCCGATTCTTCGCGACGAATCATCATAATCACAGCCTTCTTATCATTAAAGAAGCCGCTATTAAACTCGCTCTCGATATAATCATAAACATTCGCCACATCTTTCAGGCGCAAGGCTTGGCCATTATCCCAATGAATAATCAAATCACGAAAGTCACGCGCTTTCTCAAGCTTACCATTGGATTTAATCTGCCAACGTAGCTCATCGTTCTCAATAAAACCATTGGGTAAAAGGGTATTGGCGCGTTGAATCGTACTGCGCAATTGCTCAACCGTAATATTATGTGAAGCCAATGCAAAAGGATTAATATCCACACGCACGGCAGGCAATGAACCACCACCAATCGTTACCTCACCGACCCCTTCAACTTGAGAGATTTTCGGTTGTAAGATTGAGCTAGCTAGATCGTAGAGCTCGCCCTGGTCCAAGCTATCTGAAGTCAAGGCCAAGGCCATCACTGGCATGGATGAAGGGTTCAACTTCCGATATGAAGGTGGATTACGCATGCTGCTTGGCAATAAGGGCCTAGCCGCATTAATCGCACCTTGGACTTCTCGCGCCGCATCGTCAATGTTCTTATTCATAGCGAATTCAAGGAAGATTCGGCTACTCCCCTCGGAGCTACTTGAACTCATTGAGTTTAAGCCTGAAATACTTCCTAAAGATCGCTCAAGCGGCGTGGCTACACTGGATGCCATAGTCTCAGGACTAGCCCCCGATAGACTGGCATTCACCGTAATCATAGGAATCGACATCTGCGGTAAAGGCGCTACGGGCAAGAAGATGTAGCTAAACACCCCCATCACACTAATAGCAAAGGCTAATAAAACAGTAGCAATAGGACGATGGATAAATGGCCGCGAGAAACTCATTGCTACGCCCCTCTATCGGGATCATCTGGTGATCCAGAGGATGAATTCGTGTCCGTGTCTAAACTTTCTGAACGAGCAGTGGCTCGCCCTCTGAAGCGTTGGCTCAACTGGTCGAAGTATAAATAAATCACTGGCGTTGTAAAAATCGTCAACAACTGACTACAGAGCAAGCCACCCACTAAAACCAAACCTAAAGGTTGGCGTAATTCCGATCCCATACCCGTAGATAGCATCAAGGGAATCGCGCCAAATAAAGCCGCCAAGGTGGTCATTAAAATAGGACGAAAGCGTAAGAGCGCTGCTTGATGAATCGCCTCTAATGGCGCCATACCTTGCTCACGCTCTGCATGCAAGGCAAAGTCAATCATCATAATCGCATTCTTCTTCACAATGCCGATTAAGAGAATAATACCGATAATACCGATCATATCGAGGTCACGATCGGTGAGCATTAAGGCTAATAATGCACCCACAGCGGCTGAAGGTAGTGTCGAGAGAATGGTGACGGGGTGAATATAGCTCTCGTACAATACGCCCAAGACAATATACATAGTGAAGATGGCGGCCAATAATAACCATAAGGTATTACTTAAAGACTGCTCGAAGGCTAAGGCAGAACCCTGGAGTTGCAAATCAATCGTCGCAGGCATCTGAATCTGCTTAGCGACTTCAAATAACTGCGGTGTAATTTCCGATAAAGAATAACCTGGTTCAATATTAAATGAAATCAGAGCGGCTGGAAATTGCTGTAAGCGCTGCATCTCTAATTGCGCACGACTAGGTTCAATGCTGGCAATTTGCGTCAATTGAATCAAGCCATCGCGACCTTGTACATAGACTGACTCTAAGTCAGCCGGACTTTGACGGAAATTTGGTGCCACTTCAAGAATCACACGATATTGTGCCGACTGAGTAAAAATCGTCGAAATCAAGCGCTGGCCAAAGGCATTGTATAAGGCCTCATCCACTGCCGACATACTCACGCCCAATTGACTGGCTCGGTCACGATTCAGCACCACATTCAACTGAGCCGCATTGGTCTGGAAATTATCGGTTACTCCCCAAAGCCCAGGGATATGCTTAATTTCATCAACAAAGCGTGGCACCCAGGTCTCTAAGAGATGATTATCAACAGCCCCCATGGTCATCTGATATTGGGTTCTGGAGAGCTGAGTATCAATGGTTAAATCTTGCACGGCTTGCATAAAGCTCTGAATACCATCAATCTGACTTAGATTTTCCTCTAAGCGCTGCATCACCACGCTCATCTCATCTCGCGGCTGCTCAGTGTGCAATTGCACTAAGATACGTCCCGTATTCAGGGTGGCATTATTACTATCAACACCCACAAACGAAGATACACTCGCCACCGCAGGATCTTGCTGAATCACCTCAACAACTTTCAACTGACGTTCAGAGACATTGCGGAAAGAAGCCGACTGTGGTGATTCGGTAATAATCTGAATCATGCCCGCATCTTGTGAGGGGAAGAAGCCCTTAGGAATCGAGATATACATGAATGCCGTGAGCACAAGCGTCGCAACCGCCACCATAAGCGTCATAAAGCGATGGCGCAATACCACTTGTAATAACTTATCATAGCCAACAATGACATGATCAATTTGGCGCGATAAGAAGCGTGCGAGAGCCGATTGCTTCTGCTCATGTTCAGGCTTAAGCATACGGGCACACATCATCGGTGTAAGGGTCAATGAAATCACCAGCGAAAGCATAATCGCCATCGCCAGGGTCAAAGCAAACTCTCTAAATAAGCGGCCAATAACATCCCCCATAAATAATAAAGGGATTAAGACGGCCACCAGAGAAACCGTTAAAGAAATTAAGGTAAAACCAATTTCTTTTGCGCCCTTGAGTGCTGCTTGCATTGGCGGCTCACCCTTCTCGACATGGCGGGCAATATTCTCAATCATTACAATCGCATCATCCACCACAAAACCTGTGGCAATGGTCAAGGCCATTAAGGATAAATTATTCAGGCTAAAACCCATGAAATACATGATAGCAAAGGTGCCCACAATCGATAAGGGCACCACCACCGAAGGAATTACCGTGGCACTAAAGCTGCGTAAGAATACAAATGTCACCAATACCACTAAGCCAATCGCCATCAGCATCTCATTCTGCACATGCTGAATGGATTGCTTGACTGATACGGTACGATCCGAGACGACTTCAAGACTAATGGAGCTGGGGAGACTTTGCTGTAGGCTAGGTAATAAGCTATGTACTTGCTCAGCCACCTGAATAACATTCGCATTCGGCTGACGTTGAATATTTAATAAGATGGCTGACGTGGTACCCACCCAAGCCGCTTGGCGAATATCTTCGGCATCATTCACCACATCCGCCACATCCTGTAGACGCAAGGCGGTGCCATCCTGATAGCGCAGGATTAACGCTTTATATTGTTCTGGGCTACGCAATTGGCCATCGGTATAAATCGTGGTCGAACGTTGTGGCCCATCGAATGTTCCCGTTGGGGCATTAATATTCCCCACATTAATTGCACTACGAATATCATTTAGACTTAAATTATTACTCGCAAGAGCTTGCGGATTGACTTGAATACGAATCGCAGGCTTTTGACCGCCAGAAATACTCACAAGGCCAACACCTTCAATTTGAGCGATTTTCTGCGCTACCCGCGTCTCGACTAAATCACGCGCTTCATATAAGGGTAAAGTAGGCGAGGTGATCGCCAAGGTCATGACCGGCGTATCCGCTGGATTCACCTTGTTATACACGGGTGGGCTAGGCAAGTCCGATGGTAAGAGATTGCGCGCACCGTCCATAGAGGCTTGCACTTGCTGTTCTGCCACACTCATCTCTAAATTTAAAGAGAACTGCAAGGTGATAACAGAAATCCCAGCCGAACTAGAAGAACGCATTAAGCTTAAACCAGGCATCTGGGCGAACTGCCGCTCCAAGGGACTGGTCACCAAGGACTCCATCACCTCGGGCCCTGCACCTGGATAATAGGTTAAAACTTGAATTGTTGGATAATCAACTTGAGGCAGAGCCGAAACAGGAAGCTGCTTATAACCTAGAAAACCACCGATGACCAATGCAATCATCAATAAAGTTGTGGCTACTGGGCGAAGGATAAATTGGCGCGAGAAATTCACGGGATAATCTCAACCGTTGAGCCATTACGCAGTCGGTCTACGCCCTCAATCACCACTTTATCACCTAGCTTAAGACCTTCGATGACTTGAGTCGTACCATTATCCACCACACCGGTCTGAATGGTCTGCATCTGCACTTTATTATCTTCAGGATTGATTAAGAAGACGAAAGTGCCCACATTACCATATTGAATCGCATCACTTGGAATCACCAAGGCGTTCTCAATGCGCTCAATAATAATGCGTGCATTGACAAACTGATTAGGAAAAAGACTGTAGTCTTGGTTCGCAAATCGCGCTTTTAACTTGACGGTCCCCGTACTCACATCAATTTGATTGTCCATTGAGAACAATGTCCCTTCAGCAAGCACTTGCGTATTGTCACGATTAAGAATACTCACCGCTAAGGGCTGGTCTTGATAAAAGCGCCCAGCCACTTGGCTTATGTAATGCTGCGGTAAGGCAAAACTCACATCAATCGGTTGTGTTTTAGTAATCGTCACTAGGCCATCCGTATTGCTGGCATTGGTTAAGTTCCCAACATCGACGTTGCGTAGTCCCACACGACCATCCATGGGTGCGACAACCTCGGTATATTCTAGATTTAATTTCGCTTGATCAACCGCCGCTTGCAGACTCTTATGCGTGCCCTCATGTTCACGCACTAAAGCCTGCTGCGAATCAACTTGTTGGCGAGCAATCGAATCTTGCTTAAAGAGCGTTTGATAGCGCTTAAGATCTTGGCGGGCATTATTTAAACGCGCGCTATTTTGAGTCAGCGAGCCTTGCGCTTGACTTAAAGCCACCTCAAACGGGCGCTTATCAATGGTAAAAAGAATATCTCCTTGCTTCACCATCTGCCCCTCTTCAAAATGAATCGAGACAATCGGGCCATCAACTTGGCTGCGCACAATTACTGTTTGCGAAGGCAAGACCGTACCAATGCTTGAGGCATTCGCTTGGATTGTTTGCTCTTCGACAGTCACCGCTTTCACGGGCGTTCGCATACCAGCACCGCCACGTCCACCAGCTCCTGTAGAGCCCACTGATGCTCCTGGACCTGTTTGACTACCTGAGTTTGATGTGCCCGCTGGGCCACCAGCACCTCCTGTTCCAGGACGACTTGATGAATCTCCCGTACCCGATGAGCCTGTGGCTCCTGACGCGTTCCCTCTCGAGCCCCTTGCTGAGTCATCGCCACTAGATCCCGCGGCTCCCGTACTCGCTGAGTTCGCGCCATTCGGTGTTGTCACCGAAGTCGATTGATTCTTTGGAGCGATGCCCAGAGCTTGGCTAAGTTGAGGCCAATAATAGTAAGCGCCAGCACCAAGCCCTAACAGAAGTATGAAGAGCAAAAATTTAGAAAAAGCACGCATCTGGATATCTTATGAGGGTTATTTTTGTAAGGATGTATGAATATTTTACTGTACCACCCGTATTATTACCCATATAGTCGTAAATCTCGGCAAACAGTAATTCTATGAAACAAGAAAGCCGTGTAAACCCTAATTCAAGCTAACTCAGCTGATATTTATCAATCTTGGCGTGAAACTTGATGAGCTCATAATGCAATGTTATTACTAGGCATGATCTCAGAACTGACACTGAAAACCCTAGAGCAAAACTAAATCCTGGAGCCTAGGCTAACTCCTAGGGCTAAGACTAAATCCTGAAGTGCAAACTAAATCCTGAAGTGCAGGCTAAATCCTAGAACGAAGGCTAAATATTACACAACGCCATCTTAAAACCCACTGGCTCCATAATCAGGTGCTGCCTGAAGTTCTCATCAAGACGATAGAAACGCAACATGACGACATGCTTATTACCGCTAATTTCAGGATAGATACGATGGCCTTGGGGAACCCAGACGCGTGCCATCTGATAGATACGCCCACCAATCGATTTTTCGTAGCAACCATTGCTACGAGTGCTTTCGAAGTCAGGCTCTGCTGCATCGCGCAGGGTTTTTAGAACCATCGCAATCGCCTCATAGAGAGGCATAAATGGGCGAATAAGTTGCTTAATCGCCTCCACGCGCTCTGGCTCAGCGCTATTCAACCATGCACCATAGGAAGGCATATCCATCGGTGAAGTTGAGCCAGGTGTTAAGAAGCGACTACGCAAAGCCATCAACCATTCGTTATCACGTAAATGAGAACCTAGCTTATGGGTGGCGGATAAATTACGACTCACTTCGCTTAAGCGACGAATCGAGTCATCGAGTACCGCAATATCTACCTCGGGATAGTCGCGATACGATTCTAAATTGACTTTCTGCTTATCAATTTCTTGTAAGACCCAGGCACGGAAGTCACCCCTGTCGCATAACTCCATGATTTCAAATAACACACCGAAGCAAACATGCTGATCTTCAGGTTTAGCGCTCTGGGCAAACGTGAATAGGCGCTTGAATAAGTATTCAAGGCGGATTAGAAAGCGAGTTCGCTCGTTGAAAGGATGTTCAAATAAAATCAAACCGACTGCCCTTCGTGCTGTGTTGCCAATACCAACCATTGATTATGCAATTGCTGACATTGATGCTGCAGATTCTCTAGAGTGGTCTGGGCGCCATTATGAATAACATCATCAGCATGCGCCAAGCGTTGCGCACGACTTGCTTGATTCTGCATAATCTGCCGCACCATCTCAGGACTCAAACCACTACGCTGAGTTACGCGTTGAATTTGCGTATCTTCCTCACAGTCTACCACGCAAATATGAT
>CAZIKJ010000440.1:0-1589 GCA_964539685.1 uncultured Pelistega sp. | reverse complement strand
GTTTTAAATATTTCCATTTCGGGGCTTACATCTGCCAAAACCGTAAAGTTAAAAAATTGTTGGCCTACCTCTGTTGCACAGTTACCGCCCAAAACTAGTCGTGCCCCTTGCGATACTGCCGTCTCTACGATTGAATTCACTTTATTAATCGCTTTTTCATTAATAAGAGGACCATGGGTTGATTCTGGATGTAAACCATTTCCTAACTTCAATTGCTGTAAAGCAATTTCTAGTTTATGAATAAACTCCTCATATATTCCGTCTTGTACGAACAAGCGATTAGCACAAATACATGTTTGTCCAGAGTTGTAAAACTTAATAGCAATTGCACCTTGCACAGCAGCTTCAATATCAGCATCATCGAATACGATAAAGGGTGCATTGCCACCAAGTTCTAAACTTAGTTTTTTCACTGTATCTGCACATTGTCTACTAAGGATTTTTCCAACTTCAGTTGAACCTGTAAATGAAAGCTTCTTAACTATGGGATTGGCGCACAATTCCTTACCAACTTCTTGGCCTGAGCTTGCTGTAATGATATTTAAGACTCCATCAGGAAATCCTGCTTTCTCCGCTAGTGAAGCTAATGCTAAGGCAGACAAAGGCGTATCTTCTGCTGGTTTGATTACCACAGAGCACCCTGCAGCTAAAGCAGGCGCTACTTTACGAGCAATCATAGAGTTAGGGAAGTTCCAAGGTGTTATAGCAGCAACAACACCAACTGCTCTTTTTTGAACAAACTCAAAGTTACCTTTCGCACTTGACGGCAAAACAGCGCCATTGATTCGCATAGCTTCACTAGCAAACCAATTAATATAATTGATTGATGAGGTAACTTCTCCTTTGGCCTCAACTAAGCTTTTACCCTGCTCTAAAGTCAATATGGTTGCAAGATCCTCTAAGTGTATTTCTAATTGCTGAGCCCAGCTCTTTAAGATAGTAGATCGTTGCTTTGCTGTCAGTTTTGACCATTGTTTCTGAGCAATACTCGCCTTTTCTATGGCAAATTCGGTGTCTCTTTGTCCCATATCAGGAACAGATGTGATGAGCTCATTATTGGCAGGATTATAGACCCCATAGGTTTTCTGACTAATTGCATCTACCCATTGCCCACCAATTAATGCTTGCTTTTTAATTAGCTGAGTGTAATCTGTTTTCATGCATTTCTCTCCTATTATTTTGATTTAATTTGAAACTAAGTTTGGCAAATAAAGAATAATTTCAGGAAATAATAAGAACAGCCCTACAATTGCCAAATCGATCACCAAGAACCATAAAATACCTTTAAAAACTTGTGAGGTAGTTACTAAATCACCAACAACACTCTTCACAACGAATACATTCATTCCAACGGGGGGTGTAATCATGCCAATTTCTAATAATTTAGTTAGTAATACTCCAAACCAGATCAGGCTAAACGAAGTACTTTCAATAATCGGCAATAACACTGGAAGGGTTAAAAGCATGGCACCAATTGGTTCTAAAAACATACCTAATACTAAGTAAATTAAAATGATACCGAGCATCACCAACATATCACTGGCTTCCAACGCAATAATAAAGTCAGCAATAAAGTCACCAGTTCCTGA
>CAZIKJ010000439.1:0-1670 GCA_964539685.1 uncultured Pelistega sp. | reverse complement strand
GTCTTCTATCGGTCTTTTTTGTGACTTGCGTATCTGTTGCTTTTGCGCTTCATGCAATAGCTGATTGGCAACATGTCATTATATTGTCATCAAAATAAGGTAACCGTGTCTCTATAATGAATATAAGTAAACTCCTTGTGGGGTTTAATGATCGCTAGAATAAAGGAGGTCATCATGAATGAGCGCAAACCATTGAATGTCTTATTCCTATGTAATCACAACACCGCACGTAGCATTATGGCTGAAGCGATGTTAAACCATATGGGCAAGGGTAATATCAAGGCCTATTCGGCAGCTAGCCATTTTAGCGAGAAGGAGCATATCCATCCCTATGCGTTGAAGATCCTCGAGGGTGCGGATATTGATACCAGCACCTTACGGAGTAAGAGTTGGGATGAGTTTATGCAGGCTGATTCACCACATATGGATATTGTCATCACGATGTGCGACGAGACAGAGGGTGAAGTGTGTCCGTTCTGGCAGGGTGAGCCCGCAACAGCGCATTGGAACTATCCAGATCCAAGCCGTTTTGTGGGAACTGAGGAAGAGCAATTTAATGCGTTCTCGCAAGCCGTGCGTACCTTGCATAACCAATTGGATCTCTTTGTGAATCTACCATTAGATACTTTAGATCGTCTAGCACTTGAATATGAGACACGCTTACTAGAGAGTAAGATGCTTGAGAGTAAACGCTTCCCTGCTGAGGTTTAAGCTTTACTCTTTACCTAAGGGCAAGTGGAGTAAGGTAGTGCAGAAAGAATGAGCCACGTAATTTTAGGGTTACGTGGCTTTTTTATTGTCCTTTCTCAATCAGAGTACAGATAGCTCTAAGTTTTTCAGCGAATTCATCAATGTTTGCTTGAATCCGGTATAAGGGGCCTGCAATCGAGATGGCAAAGAGCATGCCAGAGAGGTGAACTGGCCATGCAAGAGCACCAACGTCAGGCAAGGTTTCACCAAAATTAGTATATCGCCCTAGTTTTTTCTCTTCTTGGATATGCAACATAAACTCGTCTGCATCCACAATGGTTTTCTCATTGTGTCTTTCAAAACTTAATGTTTTGCAAATTGCAGCTTGTTCATCTGAACTGAATTCAGAAAAAAGCGCCTTGCCTAGAGAGTTCGAATGGATCTGTTTGGTTTCACCAGGCATGGCGACATAGCGAATTGGATTCTCAGAATGAACAATATCCAAATATATAACGTGTTTATCGGCGCTCAGTTTGCCGAATACTGTTGTTTCACCAGTAATGCGGCTTAGCTCTTGCAAGCTAGGTTGAACGCGCTCAAGAATTGGGTCAGCTTGGTTAATTTTTAAGGCCATAGCAAGCAAGCGACTAGTGGGGTAGTAACCTTGTCGACGATTGGTTTCATATAAATACCCCAAGCTCATCAAGGTGCGAATTAGCGCCAAACAACTTGAATTTGGAGCATTGAGCTCTTTGGCTAATTCAGATAAAGACAGGGGTTTCTGCTCTTTGGCAAAAATTTCAATGATTTCAATGACCCGTAAAGCGGTTTTGACGCGATGGCTTTCAGAGCTGTTATTTGACGTGGACATATGGCTTAACTTATTAATATCAGTAGTGGTTTTGGCTTAAGCCTAGTTTACGTGTTTTTAAACTTCAGTCTAGGTTGAGGGTCACAAAATTCCGAAATAGTATATACCC
>CAZIKJ010000438.1:0-2634 GCA_964539685.1 uncultured Pelistega sp. | reverse complement strand
TCGAGGGTGACGAGGTCGAAATCCGCTTCAAAAATCAATTGCGTGAGCCCACGACCGTGCACTGGCATGGTTTACCGGTACCGTCAGACCAAGATGGCAACCCACAGGACAGCGTGCCTGCGGGCGGAGAACGCACCTATCGATTTACTCTGCCTAAAGGCAGTGCCGGTACATACTGGTATCATCCACACCCCCATGGATTAACGGCAATGCAAGTCGCACGAGGGCTGGCGGGCACATTCATTGTGCGTGCGAAGGATGATCCGCTGGCAGAACTGCCAGAGCAACACTGGATGATTTCCGACTTGCGACTGGACACCCATACGCATATTCCACCCAATACCATGATGGATTGGATGAACGGACGGGAAGGTCAATTTGTATTGATCAATGGCCAGCTGCGGCCTCGCATAACCCTGACTACGGGTACACGCGTACGGATTTGGAACAATTGCTCTTCGAGGTATTTACGTTTGGCCGTGCCGGGATGCCAATGGGTATTGCTAGGCACTGATGGCGGGCTATTGGAGCAAGCTCAAGCGCCAATGGACGAGGTGTTTTTAGCACCTGCAGAACGTGTTGAAGTCATGGTGCTCACCGAAGGAAATCTACAGGGAGAGCTGTTAAATCGATACTATGATCGCGCGAAGATGATGGTCCAGGAACCACACACCGACACGGTATTGGCTCACATGGCGGTAGAAGCAAAAGGTACGCCATCGATGCCACCTACATTAAATACCTTGCCTGACTTGGGAGAGCCCGTGGCATTTAAAGCCATTGAGTTCAGCGAAATGGAGATGGATCACGGGAACCATGAACCCATGACAATGAGCATGCTGCAATCGATGTTCATGGTTGATGGCAAAGTCTTTGAGATGGACCGCATTGACTTGCGTAGCCACGTGGGCGATGTCGAGGAGTGGCGCGTTTTTAATAATTCGCACATGGATCATCCCTTTCATCTGCACGGAACGCAGTTCCAGGTGACCCAACGAGAACAAAATGGCGTGGCCACTCCAGAGCCGTTCAAAGCGTGGCGGGATACCGTTAACTTAAGGCCTTATGAAACCGTCGTCTTTCACGTTAAACAGCTAACGCCGGGCATTCGTATGTTCCATTGCCATATTTTGGAGCATGAAGATTTAGGCATGATGGCAAATCTTGAAGTGATCTAGCCATGCTTAATGCTTATCTTAGACAAGTTCCAAGTTAAGCACTGTCATCCGGATGGCCGACCTCGCCGTCCATGAAGATGGTGCTGTTCAGGGCAGCGTACGGTAGGTGAAATTAACGCGCAGGATTTCATTGCGCATCTGGATACAGCAGGAGTGCCATGATTAGCGTAGGTCCTTTCTCGATTCGAGTTGTCATTATCGTGCTTGCAGCCATCGTGGCGTGGGTGGCTGCGCGGCTCGTCGCTCGGCGTTTGATAGGGTCGGGGGCAAAGCATGCAAGCAGCTTGGTCTTCGATGCGTTGATGGTCGGTCTCGTTACGGGGCGTCTCACCTTCGTTCTGATATGGTGGAGCGACTATATCGCTGCACCATGGTCCATTCTGGCGGTAGGCGACGGTGGTTTTTACCCCGCCGCAGGTGTTCCGGTAGCCGTTGCCTGGATTTGGTGGAGAACCCGGCATGAGCAGTCCCTGCGCAAACCAGTCTATGCGGGCGTTTTGGCCGGATTAATGGCTTGGGGGGGAGCAGGCGGTGCGCTGGCCCTGCTGCATGAGTCTGCTCCGTCGTTACCTGCGCTTGAATTGAGTACGATAGACTCCGAACCGGTAAGCCTTACAAGCTTTTCCGGGAAACCCGTTGTAGTGAACCTGTGGGCCACATGATGTCCACCCTGTCGACGCGAGATGCCCGTGTTCGTGCAGGCTCAAGCGGATTACCCCGACCTCGCTGTCGTCATGATAAATCAGGGGGAAAGTACTCAGGCTATTAACGCTTTCCTGAAGTCAGAAGGTTTGGAGCTGGAGCATGTGCTGCTCGACCCTTCGTCTGCCATGATGCGAGAGGTCGGCTCACGCGGATTGCCCACAACCTTGTTTTTTGTCGCGGAAGGAAAAATGCTAGATGCTCACATGGGTGAAATCACCATGCCAAGCCTGAAAAACACCCTGAAAAACCGCTTTGGATTGCAGTGACAACCAACCATATTTCCTCAGAAAGAGTTCTAATGATGGGAGTCGGGTCCAAAAATACAGTGGCATGCTGCAACATGATGCTCAGTCCGAAGTATCGGGTCGCACAATGAAGTGCGACTTTGATGAGGCTATGTGGAACCCTCTCTTCATAGGTGGGGCGTGATGCTCGTTGGCACACTGCTGGGTCTACTGATTGGCGTAGCTCTAGGTTTAACCGGGGCTGGAGGGGGGATTTTCGCCGTGCCAGCGTTGGTGTTTGGTCTTGGGATGGATATTCGTTCGGCTGCTCCTGTAGCGCTTTTTGCCGTTGGCTCGACGACAGGGCTGGGTGCAGTGCAAGGTCTTGTAATGACCCAGTAAAAACCTGCTCAGGTCTTAATTTGATATTATGGAGAAAATTTGACCATGAGTACAGAGATGAAGTCAGAGAATCGTCGTTGGACAGCCAAGCGTAAAAGTGCGTTAGTTTTAGATATTTTTAAAGG